>JBOGXS010000256.1:0-7246 GCA_050693815.1 Thermoleophilaceae bacterium
CGCTCGGAAAGCTTCCGCAGCATGTGGGTCTCCTCCTTGAGGTGACTTTGGGTTTGGTCCGGTTGCCAGCCGTCCCGGTAGTCGCCCCTCGGAGGAACATCCTCGGTGGCAGCTCGGCCGGGTCCTCTTCCAAGGACCCCCGTTGCTTTGCGTCCCCGCCTCGCGACGGGTTTGCCTCTGCACCGTGACTCCTGGCTCCTCCCCTGATCGTCCGGGGGGTGCCGAGCCTTTAGCCGCGCGCCCCAGCTGGACTAGGCCATCCGTCCAGCGCGCCGAGCGCGCGGAACCGCGCGGGCCAGAGCAGACGGGCTCCCACCAGCGCCGCGAGCGGCACGCTCCAGGCCAGGTAGGCGAGGGCCTGCACGTCGGGGTGCGCGGTGCTCGGCAGCGACACGAGAGTGATCCACGCGAGCAGCGTCGCGCCCATGGACAGCACGGGAGCGCGCCTGAAGGCGTGGAGCTCCCACGTGACCAGGGCCAGCAGGAACGGCACGTGGTAGTAGGAGATGTTCCAGGGGTCCAGCACGCAGCGAAGCAGCAGCGCGAAGGCCAGCAGCAGGAGGCCCTCGTGCCAGGGCTGCCGGCGCACGCGGGGAAGCAGCGCCAGGCTCACGGCGACGGTGACCGCCACCATCAGAGGGCGGGCGATCTCCGTGAGCCAGCCGGGCGGCACCCGGTAGTCGGGCTTCTCGCCGAAGTTGCCGATCACGACGTGGCCGGTCTCGCCGAGGAACCACCAGACCTGCCAGGGCTGGAAGATCGTTCCGACCTCGCGGGCCACGGCTCCCGTCGCCTCGACCGCGGAGCCGGCGAGGACCAGCGGAAGCATGACCAGCGCGCCGCTCGCCCCGGCCGCGGCGAGCAGCCGCGGCCACCGGGCGGGCGCGATCGCCAGCACCGGCACCACGGCCAGGACGGCCCACGGCTTGTTGGCCACCGCCAGGCCGAGGAGGACGCCGGCGAGCACCGGCCGCCGTGCGCCGGCCGCGAGCGCGGCCCCGACGCACAGCGCCGCCCCGAGCAGCTCCTCGGGGTGTCCAATCTCCAGTGCGCGCAGCGTGAGCGGGCAGGCCGCCACGAGGACGAGCGCGATCCAGCAGGTGCTCGCCGACTGGCCGAGGCTCCGGCCGCGCGCCCAGAGGACGACCGCCAGCGCGGCGCCGGCGAGCAGGCATGGGAATGCCATCGAGCGAAAGAGGGCGAGGTCGCCGCCTCCCCACAGGTCGGGGAGAAGGGCGAAGGGCGCCCGCAGCACGAGCGACCCGCCGTAAGCGGGCGCGAGGCTGAGGAACCCGGCCACGTCGCCGTCCCGCAGCGCCTGCAGCGACGCCTCGGCCTCGAGCTCGTAGTCGGTGAAGGCGGGCGTGAGGAGCCCCTGCGCGGCCAGCCCCAGCGCGCATGCCGCCGCGACGATCGCCGGCGGCCAGAGCTCACGCGTGCGCATCCCCATGGGGACGCCATCGGCCGCGGCCGGACGGCACTTGAGGGTTAGCGCCCCGCCAGCCGGGGGGCGCCCCTCCAAGCGGCCAAGGCCGCGAAGCTAGCATCGAACGTCGTGCACCTCCGCCGCGCGCTACTCCTCTTCGCGATCGTGCTGGGCCTGGCCGCGATCGCCGCCTCCGTGTCGCGGCCGCCGGAGCAGTCGACCGACCAGGCCGAGCGCGCCGCCCCTCCGCCCTCCACCGAGCGCGAGCCCGAGCCGACGCTCTCGCCCGGCACGGCCAACGACGCCGCCAGCGTCGAGCTCGATCTCGACGCCGCGAGCGGCGACACCGTGCGCCTCGACGCCCGCCAGCCCGCGACCCTGCTCGTGGACGTCGCGGAGCCCGGCCAAGTCGAGATCCCGGAGCTCGGGCTGAACGCCTTCGCCGAGCCGCTCACGCCGGCCCGCTTCGAGCTCTTCGTATCCGACCCCGGCCGCTACGACATCACCTTCACCCCCACGGCCGGAGACACGTCCACGCCCGCCGGCACGCTGGTGGTCGATTAGCGCCTCCGGCCCTCCATCAGACGAACCTCGATTCCGGGCGCGGGCGCCAGCAGCATCGTCAGCCCATGACGTGGATCGCGCAGCGAGCCGCGCTGCTCGCGCAGCGCGACGGCCGACCACTGCCGGCCCTCGTCGATCTCGGGCGCCAGCTCGGCGGCCAGGTCGCGAGGCACCCAGCCCAGCTGCTCGCCTCCGCCCCCGCCGTGCACGGCGATGGCGTTGGCGTCGTGCACGTTGGCGGCGTCCCGCCGCAGCTCGAGCGCACGTCCCGGCTCGGCTGCATCGGACTGGAGCGCCTCGGCATGGTGGCGCCCCGCCCCCGCCACGGCGGCCACATGCAGCCCGCGCGCGGCCAGCTCCGGCGAGTCGCGCGCCAGGTACCGCCCCGAATCGGGATCGACCACGTGATACCCGGCGACCCACACGACGCCGCCATCGTCCGGATACCAGTAGCGCTCCTCGTACCCGACTTCGACCGTAATCACGTCGGCCCCCACCCGACGGAGGCTACGCGAGACCCCGCGCCACGGGCGTCGCGTCGTCGGTTGTCGCGATACCAAATGTGGTCTACAGCCCCCATGACTCTTCCCGGCTCGTACGCGAGGCGCGACTTCGGCATGGCCTCGCCCAGCGCGCGCACGGCGCTGCAGAACGAGTCAAACCTACATCAGCCGCATCGAGCGCGGCTCCGTCTCCCCCACCGTCGAGTCGCTCCGCGGGCTGCTGCTGTCCGGCGCGGCGTGGGCCTATGGCCGCGTGCGTCCGCCCGACGTCTCGGCTGTCGGAGGATGAACCAGACTGAACTCCTCGCCGTTTGCAAAGCGCAAGGTGACCTGCAGCGGGTGTCGCTGGTCCACGACCACGTCGATCAGCTTGCTGTTCAGGACGTGCTCTACCGCGTCCCAGGCGGGCCGCCGCGACAGGGCGACTCGCATCAGGACCATCCGCATCTCATCCCGCGCCGCACCGCTGAGGCAGGCCGTTCGCTGGGTGAGTGTCCGATCGACGGTGAACTTCACGCTCAGGTCCGCGACCGCTGGCTCGGCGATGACTCCCGCGGGGTGGACGGGGAGATAGAACAGTCCCACCGCCCTGTTCTCGACGATCGCGGTCTCGTCCGCGCGGACGGCGTCGAGCGGGACGACCGGCGAGACCACGATCCAGCGGTCAAGGGTGCGATCCGCCTCCGCCTCACGCCTCGCTTCGGCAAGCGGCGTCCCCTGCCTACGGTGCAGGTACTCGACACGTCGGTTGTATTGCTTGTCGATGTGACAGTCGTGCGAGACGACCATGGCGGCCTGCACCGTTGTCAGCGCCTTGTAGGGCGGGGCGCCCTCCAGCGAAACGCCCTCACCGACCGTCCGCCACGGTGTGCGAGCGAAGTGGTCGCAGGGTCCCAGCTCTGCCGGGTTGATGGGCCGTACCAAGGGAGCGAGAAGCAGGTCTCCCTGTTCGAGCGGGCCGGCGTCGGCCTGGTAGAAGGCCGCCCGGTCCACGTCTAGCTTCCGGTGCTTTGCCGTCGGTAGGTGAGTTCGACACTCGGGTCCTCTTCGGTCCCGGCCCAGACATCGCTGTCGTCGTCGACGTAGGTACGGCCTTCGCCGCGCACCCAGACGTCATTGATCTCGGCGCTGACCACGCCGGCCTTCAGGGCGTCGATCATCCCCGCAGTGATGGGGTCGGCCGTAACGGGCTCACGGATCTCGAAGAGCTGGTCGGGCCGCACTCGTAGCGCGCGAAGAATTCGGGCCAGGGTGGTCCAGGCGATCGCGCTGGTCTTCCCGTTCTCGATCTTGGACAGCTCATCCGCGCGGATGCCCGTGCAGCGAGCAAGCTCGGCGTACGACTGCTCGCCCCGCAGCTCGCGCAGCCGTAGGATCAGGTCGGTGCCGTCGTCAAGATGGGCGACTGGGGTTTCGGCGGTCGTGGCCATTGGCTGATAATACACGGGTCTAGCCGGTGTCACAACCGGCTCTAACCGGTATCAGCTACCCATTGCCAACCCTTTAAGCGACCTGACTGAGGTCCATTCCGAGTTCGTCTTCGGCAACTCGGCGGAAGAACTGCCACGGCGTGGCCACATAGATGTCGGCGTCGTCCCGCTTCGCAGAAGACCTTGCGCCCCGGCCGATTCGTCCGATAAACTTCCTACCAGGCAGGAACGTTGACGGACTTAAAGCGAGGAACGATGACCACCGCAACCATGGAGCCCGGGACCCGCGAGGAGGTGCTCTCGAAGATGGAGCACGTTGAGGAACTCGTGCGGGACAGCGTAGATACCCAGCCGAAGGCCGGGGAGGCGCGCGCGACATGTCGCCTGGAGTGGTACCGCCGCGTCGAGGACGGGGTGCTGGACCTCTTCAACGCCCTCGGTCGCACCCCCCAGGTCGAGGCCACCTACGAGATGAGCCAGCTCTTTACGTTCATTACGGAGCTCCGCCACGCCATCGAGGCAGACCCCGACGCAACGGACGCCCGTGGCGAAGTGGAGCTGACCGCCAAGAAGATGCTCGATGTCGTGAAGCGCCTGGAGCGACACGTGCAGCACTCCATGCTCGACTACCCCGACGAGGCCGCGCGGTACGTCTTCGAGCATCTCGACGCGCTCGCCGTCACCGACCAGGCGGCGCTGCTCGGCGTCTCGACGAAGACCGTCGGTAGCTGGAAGCGGGGCGAGCCCGTCAAGCGCAACAAGAACCGCGTCATCCTGCTCGCCCAGCTCCTCACCTACCTGCGTCATTCGATGACGCAGACGGGGGTCAAGCTGTGGTTCGAGAACAAGGTCGACCGGCTCGACGGGAAGGCTCCTCTGGAGCTTCTGGAGGCGGGCACGGCCGAAGCGAGCGACCGGCTCATCGCGTTCGCACGGGGCGGGCGTGGCCAGTTGGCGGGTTAGGCCTGCGGCCATCCGCGGCGAGTGGACCTGCTTTCGCCAGACCGCCCCAGACTGGCCGCCGCTCTTCCACGAGACCAGTCGCACACCGACCCAAGAGTCCGGCCGCTGGCATCGAGAGGGCGAAGGCTACGCGCAGTACATGTCCCTCAGTGCCCTCGGCGCGTGGGCCGAGTACGCGCGGCGCAACTCGATTCGCGACGAGGAGCTGGCGCGGCACACCACCCGCAACCTCTGGGTCGTGTTCGTCCGCGAGCACGACATCGCCGACCTGAGCGCCTTCGACAAGTACGAAGCCTGCGGACTCGACGCGAAGATTGCCGTGGGAGGGCATCCGCCAGCCCAAGCACTCGCCGACGAGCTCCGCGAGGGCGGCTTCCGAGGCGTCCTCTCCCCCTCCGCCGCGCTTCCGAACGTCCTCAACCTGACCGTGCTCGGTGAGCGATACGAGAAGGAGCTGCGCACCGACATCTCGGCCTGGCGCAACCCCGACCCCGACAGCTGGCTGCCCGTGCAGATAGCCGTCCGCAAGGGCCCGATGCCAACCGAGCTCTGCACCGAGGCGGTCTTCGAGGACAAGCGCCACGAGAGCTACCGCGATTGGCTTACAAGCAAGGGACGGAAGCTCCCGAAAGACCCGCCGTAGCTAGGTCCGAGCAAGCAGAAGGTCGCCCTACTTGATCTGGTCGTACACCTTGAACATCGGCAGGTACATCGCGATCACGATGAACCCGACGATCGCGCCCACTACCACGATCATCACCGGCTCGAGGATCGAGGTCAGGGCCTTCACGGCGGCCTCCACCTGCTCCTCGTAGAAGTCGGCGACCTTGGTGAGCATGGTCTCCAGCGCGCCGGTCTCCTCGCCCACGCCGATCATCTGCGTGACCATGACCGGGAAGGCCTCGGGGACCTTGGTCATGGGCTGGGTGAGCGAGCCGCCCTTCTTGACCGACTCGCGCACCTCCTCCATGGCCATCTCCACGACGCGGTTGCCGGAGGTCCGGCCGGTGATGTCGATCGCCTCCAGCATCGGCACGCCCGCCGCGATCAGGCCCGAGAACGTGCGCGAGAAGCGGGCCAGCGCCACCTTCTGCACGATCCCGCCGATCTTCATCGGGATCTTCAGCTTGAAGCGGTCCCACTGGATCCGCCCGCGCTCGCTCTTCTTCCAGTAGCGGAACAGCCAGACGATTCCGACGCCCACGGCGATCATCACGTACCAGCGCCCCGTCATCATGTGCGACAGCCACACCGTGAACTTGGTGATGGCCGGCAGGTCCCCGCCGAAGTCCTTGAAGATCTGCTCGAAGACCGGCACCAGGAAGGCCACCAGCGCCACCAACACGATCAGCGCGAAGCCGCCGATCAGCGACGGGTAGATCATCGCCGCCTTGATCTGGCGCCGCAGCGCGGCGTCCTTCTCCAGCTGTATCGCCACGCGGTTGAGCGTCTGGTCCAGGATGCCGCCGGTCTCGCCGGCCTGCACCATCGCCACGTACAGCTCGTTGAACACGTCGGGGTGCTTCTTGAGAGCGTCGGAGAGCGAGACGCCCGCCTCCACGTCCTTGCGCACCTCGATCCAGACCTCGCGCAGCTTGTCGGACTCGGTCTGCTCCTCGATCACGTAGAGCGCCCGCAGCAGCGACATTCCCGAGTCGACCATGGTCGCGAGCTGGCGGCTCGCGATCACGAGGTCGTCCGCCTTGACGCGCCTGAAGCGCGCCAGGATGTCGCCGGCGTTGCGGGCCGCCCGCTCCTCGATGTCGACGACGATCAGGCCCTTGGTCCGCAGCTGAGCCGCGACGGTCTGCTTGTCCGACGCCTCGATCTCGCCCTTGGTGGTCGAGCCCGAGAGGTCCAGCGCCTTGAACGCGTAGGTGGCCATCGCGCTACGCCACCCTGACGGTGCCCATCAGGCGCCGCAGCTCCTCGGGCGTGCTCGAGCGCGCCTCGGCCAGCTCGCGCGTGATCTTGTGCTCGCGCACGAGCTGGGCCAGCGACGAGTCCATGGTCTGCATGCCGAACTGGCCGCCGGTCTGCAGCGCGGAGTAGATCTGGTGCGTCTTGCCCTCGCGGATCAGGTTGCGCACCGCCGGGGTCGGCACCAGCACCTCGGTGCCGCAGACGCGGCCCTGCCCGTCGGCCTTGGGCAGCAGCTGCTGCGTGACGATCCCCTGCAGCGACACCGACAGCTGCACGCGCACCTGCTGCTGCTGCTCGGGCGGGAACACGTCCACGATGCGGTCCACGGTCTGCGCCGTGTCCTGGGTGTGCAGGGTGGCGAACACCAGGTGGCCGGTCTCGGCCGCGGTCAGCGCGGTCGAGATCGTCTCGAGGTCGCGCATCTCGCCGACGAGGAT
>JBOGXS010000257.1:0-3073 GCA_050693815.1 Thermoleophilaceae bacterium
GGGTGGTGGTGGACCGCTGGCGCTGGTCGCTGCCGTTCGAGCTGACCGGAGACCAGGCGACCGCCATGGCCGAGGTCGACGCCGACCTGGCCCGAGAGCGCCCGATGCAGCGGCTGCTCATGGGCGAGGTCGGCGCGGGTAAGACCGTGGTCGCGCTGGAGGCGATGCTCCGCGCGGTCGAGAACGGCGCCCAGGCCGCGCTGATGGCGCCCACCGAGACGCTCGCCGAGCAGCATCACCGCACGCTCGACACGCTGCTCGGGGGGACGATCCCGCTCGAGCTGCTGACCGGGTCGACGCCCGCGGGGCGCCGGCGCGACCTCCTCGCCCGGCTCGGCAGCGGCCAGCTCCAGCTGGTGGTCGGCACGCACGCGCTGATCGAGGAGCCGGTCGAGTTTCGCGACCTCGCCGTCGTGGTTGTGGACGAGCAGCACCGCTTCGGCGTGCGCCAGCGTGCCGCGCTCGACGCCAAGGCACGGGAGATCGTCGGTGCGCACCCGGCCGAGCCGGGCGCCTTTGCCAGGCGCCTCACCCCGCACGCGCTGCACATGACGGCCACGCCGATCCCGCGCACGCTCTCGCTGACCGCGTACGGGGACCTCGACGCCACCGTGCTGCGCCAGTTGCCCAAGGGCCGGCAGCCCGTCGAGACGCACGTCGTGGATGGCGCCCGCGCCCGGGCCCGCGCCTACGAGCGCATCCGCGAGGAGATCGCGGCGGGGCGGCAGTGCTTCGTCGTCTGCCCGCTCGTCGAGGAGTCGGAGGCGCTCCAGGCCAAGGCCGCCACCGTCGAGTTCGAGCGGCTGCGCACGACGGAGTTCGAGGGCCTGCAGGTCGAGCTGATACACGGCCAGCTTCCCTCGAAGGCCAAGGCGGCCGCCATGGAGGCGTTCGCGCGCGGCGAGGCCGACGTGCTGGTGGCCACCAGCGTGATCGAGGTGGGCATCGACGTGCCCAACGCCACCGTGATGCTGATCGAGGCGGCCGAGCGGTACGGGCTGTCGCAGCTGCACCAGCTGCGCGGCCGCGTCGGCCGCGGCGAGCACGCGTCGCTGTGCATCGTGTTCGGCGACCCTCGGTTGCCCCGGCTCGAGGCGATCGCGAGCGAGTGCGACGGCTTTCGGCTGGCCGAGATCGACCTCGAGCTGCGCGGCGCGGGCGACGTGCTCGGCACGCGCCAGCACGGGATGCCCGAGTTCCGCGTCGCGCGCCTGCCCGAGGACACGGAGCTGCTGGTCCGAGCGCGCGACCGGGCCGACGCGATCCTGCTCGACGACCCGCGTCTCGAGCGGCCCGAGCACGGCCTCCTGCGCGACGCCGTGGTGGCCCGCTTCGGGTCGGAGCTCGACCCGATCCCGGCGTGACCGACATGGTCCGCATCCTGAACCGCGGCTACGAGCTGATCTGGCGCGAGGACCGGTTGGAGGATGCGCTCGCGCCGCTGCCCGCGGACTTCGAATGGGTGGTGCCCAACCATCCCGAGGGGGCGGTGCGCCACGGGCCCGATGGGGTCATCGAGTTCTTCCGCGAGCTGATCGAGCCTTTCGAGGACCTGCGGGTCGACTGGAGGCTCCAGGACCTTTCCGGCGGCCGCGCCCTGGCGATCATCGAGATGCGCGGCCGCGGTCGCAGCAGCGGCGCCCCGGTGGAGATGCGCTTCGGGCAGCTCTGGACCTTCCGCGGGCGGACGGCCGAGCGGATGGTCCTCTACGACGACGTGGACGAGGCCCGCCGGGCCGCCGGGCTGTGAGGGTCGTGGCCGGCGAGTTCGGCGGGCGGCGGCTCGCGGTGCCGCGCGGGACCCGAACCCGGCCCACCGCCGACCGCGTGCGCGAGGCGCTCTTCTCCATCCTGGGCGACATCTCCGGCGCGCGCGTGCTCGATCTCTATGCCGGCTCCGGAGCGCTCGGGATCGAGGCGCTGTCGCGCGGCGCCGAGTCCGCGGTCTTCGTCGAGCGCAACCCCTACGCGGTCGCCGCGATCGAGCGCAACCTGGCGTCCCTCGGCCTCGACGAGGAGATCGTCGCCCACGACGCGGAGCGTGTCCTCGAGCGCGCGGAGCGTTTCCTCGGGCGCGTGCAGGGCGAAGCCATCGCTCCGGCGCGGGCCGAGCCCGCGCCCTCGCGCACGACGTTCGACCTCGTGTTCTGCGACCCGCCGTATGATTCCGCGTCCCGCCTGGCCGGCCCGCTCGCCGAGCGCCTGCCGGCACTCACCTCCGAAGGCGCCCGAATCGTCACCGAATCCGACAAGCGCATGCCGCTCGAACTGCCCTTTCCGCTACTGACCGAGCGGACCTACGGGGACACCAGGATCGCGATCCATGCCCGCTGAGCGCAACGGCGGGACGGCCGTCTGCCCGGGCTCCTACGACCCGGTCACGTTCGGCCACCTGGACATCATCGGCCGCGCGGCCGAGGTGTTCGACAACCTGATCGTGGGCGTGGTGAACATGCCCGTGCGCAAGCAGAAGACGGTGTTCGGCATCGAGGAGCGGGTCGGCTTCATCGAGGAGCAGGTGGCCGAATACGCGAATGTGCAGGTAAAACCCTTTGATACGCTGCTCGTCCACTTCGCCCGTGAGCATGGGGCCAGGGCCATCGTCAAGGGGCTGCGGGCGATCTCGGACTTCGAGTACGAGTTCGAGATGAACCAGCTCAATCGCAAGATGGCGCCCGACATCGAGAGCATCTACCTCATGGCGGCCCCGCAGTTCAGCTTCCTGAGCTCCAGCGGGGTGAAGGAGCTGGCGATGTTCGGCGGCGACATCAACGGCCTGGTGCCGGACCGCGTCGCGTTGCGATTGCAGGAAGAATTGAAGCGGTAGAGAACTGAGGAACCGCCCAAGCTGAGGAACCGCCTATGGACGTTCTCGTCCTGATCGACAAGCTCGACGACACGATTCACAACGCCAAGCCCGTCCCGCTGACGGACCAGGTGCGCGTGGACAAGGAGGAGGTCTACGACATCCTCGACCAGATGCGCGCCACGATCCCCGAGGAGATCAAGCAGGCGCGCTGGATCGTGAAGGGGCGCCAGGAGATGCTGGCGGAGGCCAAGCGCGAGGCCGAGC
>JBOGXS010000258.1:0-4928 GCA_050693815.1 Thermoleophilaceae bacterium
GACGAACTCCGCCGCCTCCAGACGGGGCGGCTGTTCGAGTACCTGCGCAGCGCCGTGCTCGGCGGCGCCGCCGTCGCGTTCCTCGTCGCCCTCTCGGCGGTCTCGTGACGCCATGCCCTGGTTGACGCTCGCCATCGCCGCCCCGCTGCTCGGCTCTGCGCTCGCCCCGCTGCTGCCGGCGCGCCCCACCCGGCTGCCTTTCGCGCTCGCCGCGGGCGCCACCGCGATCAGCGCCGTGGCCCTGGTCATGACCTGGGTCCGCTTCGACGGCGGCCGCGGGATGCAGCTCGTGGAGGAGGCGACCTGGATCCCCACCATCGACGTCGCCTGGCGCCTCGGGGTGGACGGCATGTCGCTCGCGCTGGCGCTGATGACCGTGGTCCTGTTCGGCGCCTCGGTCGCCTACGGCGTAGGGCCGCGGCCGATGACGCGTGCCGCGGCCGGGCTGCTGCTGCTGCTCGAGGCGGCCACGCTCGCCTTCTTCCTGGCCCAGGACTTCTTCCTCTTTTACATCGCCTTCGACGTGACGCTCGTGGCGATGTACTTCCTGATCGCGCTCTGGGGCGAGGAGCGGCGCCGCTACGCCGCGCTGAAGTTCTTCCTCTACACGCTGATCGGCTCGCTGCCCGTGCTGCTCGGCATCGTCGCCCTGTTCCTCAGCTCCGAGCCGCAGACCTTCGACATGATCCGCCTGGCCGAGGAGGAGCCGCTGGGCGGGGCCGGGCTGGGGGCCTCGCTGGTGTTCCTCGCCTTCTTCGTCGGCTTCGCGATCAAGACCCCGATCGTCCCCTTCCACACCTGGCTGCCGGCCGCCCACGTGGAGGCCCCTACCGCCGGCTCGGTGTTGCTGGCCGGCGTGCTGCTGAAGCTCGGCACGTACGGGCTCGTGCGGGTGAACCTGCAGATGCTGCCCGACGCCTACGCCGAGTACGCCCTGCCCGTCGCGCTGCTCGGGCTGGTCAGCGTCCTGTACGGCGCGCTCCTCGCGCTCGCCCAGTCGGACCTCAAGCGCCTGGTCGCCTACACGTCGGTCAACCACATGGGCTACGTGGTGATCGGCGTGAGCGCCGCGGCGGCCACGGGGATCTCCGCCCGGGCGCGCGAGCTGGCCATCGACGGCGCGGTGCTCCAGATGCTGGCGCACGGGCTGGTCACGGCCACGCTCTTCTTCGTCGCCGGCTTCATCAAGGAGCGCGCCGGCACGCGCGACCTCGGCCGGCTCGGCGGGCTGCTGCGGCCCATGCCCTGGTACGGGTCGCTGACCGCGCTGGCGTTCTTCGCCTCGCTCGGCCTGCCCGGGCTGGCCCAGTTCCCGGCCGAGCTCCAGATCTTCCTCGGCGCCTTCGACGTCTGGCCTGCCGTGGCAGCGGTCGCCGTGGTCGGCATCGTCCTCACCGCGGCGCTGTTCCTGCTCGCGCTGCAGCGCGCCTTCATGGGCGACACCCCGGAGGCCCTGCTGCGGCTGCCAGACCTGTCGCGCCGCGAGGTCGTGGCCGTTGCCCCGCTGGTGGCGCTGTTCGTGGCGCTGGGCGTCTACCCGCGGCTGGCGCTCGACCTGATCGACTCCGCCAGCTGGCTGGTCGGGGGTTGAGGCGATGACGAATGGGGGCACCTACGAGCGGGCCCGGGAGATGGAGGAGCTCATGCTCCGCGAGCTGCCGTCGCTGGCGCCGGTGCTCGCGCTCACGCTCGTCGCCATCGCCGCCGTGATCCTCGCCATGGCGCTGCCGCGCCGGCGCCAGGGGCTGATCGCCGCGTTCGCGGCCGGCGGTCACCTGGCCGCGGCGGGGCTGGCCGTGTGGGTCTGGCTCGAGCGCGGCTTCACGGGCGTCATGGAGGGGATCGTCCGCGTCGACGGGCTCTCGCTCACGCTCGCCGCCCTGATCGGCGTGACCGGAGCGCTGTGCGTCGCACTCGCCCGGCCGACCCTGGCCGGCACCGACCGCGAGGGCGAGTTCTACGCCGTGCTCACGTTCGCCTCCCTCAGCGCCATGCTGCTCGGCATGGCCGGCGACGCCGCGCTGCTCGGCCTGGCCGTCGGCGCGCTGAGCCTCTCCACGTTCGTCATGACCGGTTACCTGCGCCGCTCGGCGCGCGGCAACGAGGCGTCGATCAAGTACTACATCTTCGGCACGGTCTCGGGCGCCACGATGCTGTACGGGCTCTCGTGGTGGTTCGGCCTGGCCGGGACCACGAGCCTGGAGGTCGTGGGGCGGGCGCTGGCGGACGCCCCCGACGGCGCCGTGATCGGCTCGACGGCGCTCGTCCTGTTCGGGCTCGGCTACAAGGCCGCCCTGGTGCCGTTCCACTTCTGGACCCCGGACGCCTACGACGGCGCGCCGCTGCCGGTGGCCGCCTACCTCTCGGTGCTGCCCAAGCTCGCCGGGCTCGTGGCCCTTGCGCGCGTGCTGCCGCTCGCGCTGCCCGACGACACCGCCGGCTGGACCACCGCCGTCGCGGTGCTCGCCGCCGCCACGATGACGCTCGGCAACGTGGCCGCGCTGCCGCAGCGCAACGTGGTCCGGCTGCTCGCCTACTCCTCGATCGCCCAGTCCGGATACCTGCTGATGGGCGTGGCCGCCCTGGAGGCGTCGGACCAGGGGCTGCCGGCGCTGGTGTACTACGCGCTCGCCTACGCGGCGATGAACCTGGCCGCCTTCGCCGTGGTGCTGGCGGTGCAGCGCGAGCGCGGCTCGGTGGACCTCGACGCCTACGGCGGCCTCGGGCGCACCCATCCATGGTGGACGGCCGTGCTCATCCTGGCCCTGCTGTCGCTCCTCGGGCTGCCGCCGCTGGCCGGCTTCGTGGGGAAGCTCGAGGTCTTCACGGCGGCGATCGACGCCGACCAGGCGTGGCTGGCCGTCGTAGCCGTGCTGAACACCGTGATCTCGCTCTACTACTACCTGCGCGTGATCGCGCCGACGGTGCTCGAGCCGTCCCCGGCTCACGTCGCGCCGGCGGGATCGGGAGCCGCCACCGCGCCCCTGGCAGCGGTGCTCGCGATCACGGGAGTGGCGACGGTCGCCTTCGGCGTGGCCGCCGAGCCGCTGCTGGCCCTGGCCGAGCGGGCCACGATGCTCGGGGGCTAGTAACCCGTTCGTAACCCGAGGACGGTTCGGGCGATGAGCCGCCGGGGACGGCGCCTCAGGCCGCGCGGGCGCTTGCAGAGCCGGACCAGCGTGCCGCCGGCCCCGCGGCAGACGTCCACCTCGTCCACCACCGCCGCCATGAACGCGAGGCCGCGGCCACGCTCGGGCAGCGCCTCGAGGCCGGCCGCCTTCGGGGCGAACGTCCCGTGGTCCTCGACGTAGAGCACGAGCGCCCCGTCCTCCTCGGCCGACTGCAGCCGGATCGTGCCGTGCGGGGAGGGGCGGCCGTGCTCGATCGCGTTGCTGACCGCCTCGTTGACGGCGAAGGTGAACTCGTAGCGCTCGCGCTCGTCGAGCGCGCCTGGACGGACGGTCGATGCCGAAGAGCGCATAGAGTCCGTGCATGGCGGACGCCCGAGACCACATGTCGCGCGACCTCCTGACCGTCGAGCCGGGACTTCCGCTCGGCGAGGTGGCTCAGCGGATGGTCGGGCGCGACGTGGGCGCGGTGCTCGTGCTGGAGGGCGGCCGGCTGGTCGGGAT
Organism: Thermoleophilaceae bacterium; assembly: GCA_050693815.1. Lineage (GTDB taxonomy): Bacteria > Actinomycetota > Thermoleophilia > Solirubrobacterales > Thermoleophilaceae > JACVRW01. Next base: position 3,633 of record JBOGXS010000258.1, read on the forward strand.
CCTCACGGAGCGGGACGTCCTTCGCGCCGTGGCCGCCGGCATCCGGGACGACACCCTCGTGCGCGACTGCATGACCCGCGATCCCGAGACGATGGCGCCGGACGAGCCCATCAAGCAGGCGGCGGTGCTCATGATCCACGGCGGCTTTCGCCACCTGCCGATCGTCGACGGCGACGACGTGGTGGGCATGCTCTCGATCCGCGACCTGATGCGCGTGGTGCTGGAGGACTCGGCGCCGCGGGGGGCCTGAGCGGCCGCGGCTACTTCTGCGTGCGCTCGAGCTCGAGCAGCCGCCGCTTCCGGTCGAGCCCGCCGCCGTAGCCGGTGAGCGCGCCGGAGGCGCCGATCACGCGATGGCAGGGGATCACGATCGCAATCGGGTTGCGGCCGTTCGCCGCGCCGACCGTCCGGGCGGCCGCGGGGCGTCCGAGCCACGCGGCGAGCTCGCCGTAGCCGATCGTGCTGCCGTAGGGGATCTCGCGCAGCGCGTCCCAGACCGCGCGCTGGAACACCGTCCCGCGCGGCGCCACGGGAAGGTCGAAGGCGGTCAGCTCGCCGGCGAAGTACGCCCGCAGCTGCCGCACCGCCTCGGCGAAGGAGGCCGGATCGCGGCGCCAGCCCGGGCCCACGCCCGGCGGGTGGCGGTGCTCCGGGAGCATGTGGAGCCCCGTGAGCGCCTCCCCGTCTCCCACCAGCAGCAGCTCGCCCAGCGGTGAGTCGAGGGTGCCGTAGAGAGGTGTTGCGATGGTGCTCATCGAAGATCACAACGCGCCCGGCGGCGCCGTTGTGAGGAGACGATGATCGAGGTTCGGCTGGAGTGCCGCCCACCGTTCGACGGCGGCGCGGTGCTGCGCTTCCTCGCCGCGCGGGCGGTGGCGGGCCTCGAGGAGGTCGCGGGCCCCGGGTACCGCCGCTCGCTGCGCCTCGAGCACGGCGCGGCGCTGGCCGAGCTCGCTCCGGAGGCCCGAGCGGTGCGCTGCTCCCTCTGGCTCGACGACGAGCGGGATCTCGCGGCCGCCGCGGAGCGCTGCCGGCACACCTTCGACCTCGATGCCGATCCGGCCGCGATCGGCGCCCGACTCGGCGAGGATCCGGTGCTTCGCGCGCTCGTCGGGGCGAGACCGGGGCTGCGGGTGCCCGGCTGCGTGGACGGCTTCGAGCTGGCCGTGCGGGCCGTGCTCGGCCAGCAGGTTACGCTGGCCGCGGCGCGGCATCTCTCCGCGCGCCTGGTGAGGCGGTACGGGAGCCCGGCCGGGCGCCACGGCGAGACCTGGCGCCTCTTCCCCACGCCTGGCG
>JBOGXS010000259.1:0-6182 GCA_050693815.1 Thermoleophilaceae bacterium
ACGCGGTGGAGGCGGCCGCCGACGGGCGCGCGGTAATCCTGGTCCGCCCCTTCACCGAGGCCGACGACGTGGCCGGCTTCCACGCCGCCAAGGGCATCCTCACCGCGGAGGGGGGCAAGGCCAGCCACGCCGCGCTGGTGGCCCGCGGGATGGGCAAGCCGTGCGTGTCGGGCGCCGCGGCGCTCGAGATCGACCTGCACGCCAAGAGGATGCGCGTGAACGGCACCGAGCTCGGCGAGGGCGACGTGATCGCCATCGACGGCAGCGCCGGGATCGTGACCGCCGACGAGGTCCCGCTCGAGGAGCCCAAGGTGGGCGAGGAGTTCGAGACCGTGCTGCGCTGGGCCGACGAGCTGCGCACGCTCGGCGTGCGCACCAACGCGGACACCCCCGAGGACGCCGGCAAGGCGCGCGAGTTCGGCGCCGAGGGCATCGGCCTGTGCCGGACCGAGCACATGTTCATGGCCGAGGATCGCCAGCCCAAGATGCGGGCGATGATCATGGCCGAGTCCGAGGAGGACCGCCGCGCCGCACTCGACGAGCTGCTGCCGCTCCAGCAGGAGGACTTCCAGGGCCTGTTCGAGCAGATGAAGGGGCTGCCGGTCACGATCCGTCTGCTCGACCCTCCGCTCCACGAGTTCATGCCCCAGGCCGAGGAGGTGGCCCAGGACGTCGAGCGGGCCCGGATCGAGGAATCGGGCGAGCTGGCCGAGCTCGAGCACACGCTCGACCGGATCCACTCGCTGGCCGAGACCAACCCGATGCTGGGCACGCGCGGCGTGCGGCTCGGCATCCTCCACCCGGAGGTTTACGAGATGCAGGCCCGGGCGATCGTTCGTGCCGCGCTGGCGGTGCCGGAGCCGCCGGAGCTCGAGATCATGATCCCGCTGGTGGCCTACGAGCGCGAGCTGGCGCTCGTGCGCGGGCTGGTCGAGCGGGTGGTCGAGGAGGAGGAGGGCGGCGGGCTCGGCGTCCACATCGGCACGATGATCGAGCTGCCGCGGGCCTGCTTCGTGGCCGACCGCATCGCCCGCGTGGCCGACTTCTTCTCGTTCGGCACCAACGACCTCACCCAGACCGCGCTCGGTTTCTCTCGCGACGACGTCGAGGGCCGCTTCCTGAACCGCTACGTGGCGACGAAGATCGTCGACCGCAGCCCGTTCGAGACGATCGACCGGCCGGGCGTGGGGTGGCTCGTGCGGCTGGCCGCGTGGGTGGGGCGCGAGGCCAAGCCCGAGCTCACGCTCGGCATCTGCGGCGAGCACGGCGGCGATCCCGACTCGATCGCGTTCTTCCACTCGGCCGGGCTCGACTACGTGAGCTGCTCGCCGTACCGGGTGCCGATCGCTCGCGTGGCGGCGGCCCAGGCGGCAATCGGCGCGCAGCGGGGCGCGAAGGGCTAATCTCGCCCGCGCTTTGCGGAAGGCGCTTCTCATCTCGCTTGCCATCCTGCTCGCGGTCCCCGCGAGCGCCTGGGGCCACGCGGAGCGCCCGGCGTTCTTCCCCGACTGGCGCGTCGGCAGCGTGCCGGAGTACCGCACGAGCGGCGAGGCGCACGTGGTGTGCAAGCCGGACTCGGCGGCGCTGGTCGAGAGCCAGGTCACGGACCCGGCCGCCAAGCAGCGCAACCTCGACCTGCTCGCCTCGGGCTGCGACTTCGAGCACATCCAGGCGGCCGTGGACGTCGCCACGAACGGGGACCGCATCCTGATCCTGCCCGGCACCTACAAAGAGGAGCCGAGCCGGGCCGTGCCGAGCGTGCCGGCCGAGTGCGAGGACATGACCACGGGCGGCGAGACCATCCCCGGGACCGGCGCCTCGCTGCCGGGCGGCGAGGCGACCCCCACCTACGAGTTCCACCGCAACTGCCCGAACGCCCAGAACCTGATCGCGATCGTGGGCGACGCCGATCCCCAGCCCGACCCCGACCAGCCGCCCACCGACCCCGACGGCCGCTGGTGCGACGACAAGTGCGACATCCAGATCGAGGGCACCGGCGACACGCGCGACGACGTCCTGATCCAGGGCGACAAGGTCAAGCTGAACGTCATCCGCGCCGACCGGGCCGACGGCATCTACCTGAAGAACTTCACGATCGAGTTCTCGGACTTCAACAACATCTACGCGCTCGAGACCAACGGCTTCCGCTTCGACGACATCGAGGCGCGCTTCTCGCGCGAGTACGGGTTCCTGTCGTTCACCTCCGACAACGGCCTGTACGAGAGCCTCGACGCCCACCACGCCGGCGACTCGGGCATCTACCCCGGCTCCGGCCCCGAGCGCGAGGGCCAGCCCTGCGTGCGCGACGACCGCTCCACCTACGGCATCGAGATCCGCGACGTCGACTCGCACGACAACACGATCGGCTGGTCGGGCACCGCTGGCAACAGCGTCTACACGCACGACAGCCGCTTCCACCACAACTCGGCCGGGGTCACGATGGACTCGTTCGCCTCGGGCCACCCGGGCATGCCGCAGGACTGCTCGAAGTGGGAGAGCAACCGGATCTACTCGAACAACCTCGATCTCTTCAACGACGAGCGCGACGACTACTGCCGCGACGTGCCCTACCCCGAGCGCGATCCGCTGAAGGTGTGCCCCACGTTCCAGGTGCCGGAGGGCACCGGCCTGCTCACCGCAGGCGGCAACCTCAACACGATCGAGAGCAACCTCTTCTATGACAACTGGCGCCAGGGGACGATGCTCTTCTCGGTCCCGTCCGCCGCGCGCGAGGAGCCCGACCCGACCAAGCAGCAGGACACATCCTGGGGCAACGAGCAGACCACCAACCTGATGGGGGTCGCCCCCGGGGGCGCCGAGGATCCCAACGGCGTGGACTTCTGGTGGGACGAGCAGAACGGCTTCGAGTCGTTCCCCGACTCGCCCGGCATCCTCAACTGCTGGCAGGAGAACGCGGCCTTCGCCGGGCGCCGGCCCACCAGCGACCCGGCGACGCTGCCCACCTGCACCGGCGAGCGCACGTTCAGGCCGGCCAACCCGGCCAAGCAGGCCGGCCTCGCCGCCTGCGCCGCCTGGGATCCCTCGAACGAGGCGACCGACAGCAGCCTGCCCGGATGCGACTGGTTCACCAACCCGACCGAGCCCCAGCCGCAGGCGGCGCAGCAGGGCGGCTCGGGCGGCGGGGGCGCATCCGACGACGGCGCGGAGGACGCGGTCGACAAGGACGACGGCGACGGCCGCGGCGGGCGCGACGACGACACCGGCAGCGGGGGCGGCGCGGGCGGCGGTGGCGAGGGCGACGTAGGGAGGACCTCCGCCGGGGACCTCCCCTTCACCGGGCTGCCGCTCGTCCTGCTGTTCGGAGCGGGCGTGGCGCTGGCCGCGGGCGGCCTGGTACTGCGCCGCGGCTCCGGGCCCTGAACCGGAGGCTCCGGCCCTTGAACCGCCGGCTCTCAGCCCTCCTGATCGTGGCCGGGATGGGCCTGGCGGCGATCGCCCTGCTCGGCCTGGTGCTCGGCGACGGGGAGGCCGAGGAGCGGGGATCGGGGCCGCTGTCCTGGGCGCGGGAGCCGCGCGTGACGACACCGGAGCGCCTGCCGGAGGACCGCATCCTCAGCGGACGGGTGCGCAACGACTCGCTGCGCCGCCTGCGGATCCCCGCCGGCGAGGTCCGCCTGGTGGCGGAGGGCGGCGATGTGGTGGAGTCGAGCGCCGTGTTCGTGAGCAGCTACCTCCACGGGCTCTACCCGCCCACGCGCCAGCCCGAGGAGCTGCCGGACTCGGAGCTTCGGCGCACGGGACGGCTCGCCCTGATCGAGCCGGGCGAGAGCGCGCCGGTCACGGTCGCTTGGCACGTGGTCGAGGGCAGCCGGCCGCTGCGGCTCGACTACGGGAGCGGCTCGCTGCCGGTGCCCTAGGAGTGGCCCTGTCCTCAACTACGATCACGTTCGGCGGCTGCGACAATCGCCGGCGATGGCCCCGACCACCTTCCGCTCGAGCTTCCGGGAGCGAATCGAGCGGGGCGAGGAGTCTCTCTCGCCGCTCGCCGCGCGCTCGTATCCGGCCCTGCGCGACGAGCCCGAGCCCGACTCCGACCACCGCACGCCGTTCCAGCGCGACCGCGACCGGATCGTCCACTCCAAGGCCTTTCGCCGCCTCAAGCACAAGACCCAGGTGTTCATCGCGCCGGAGGGCGACCACTACCGCACCCGCCTCACGCACACGCTCGAGACGACCGGCATCGCGCGCACCGTCGCGCGGGCGCTCGCCCTCAACGAGGACCTGACCGAGGCGATTGGGCTCGGCCACGACCTCGGCCACGCCCCGTTCGGCCACATCGGCGAGGCCGTGCTCGACGAGTGCGTGCGCGAGCGCTGGGGGCGGGCGTTCCGCCACAACGAGCACTCGCTGCGGGTGGTCGAGCGAATCGAGCGGCTCAACCTGACCGAACGGGTGCGCGAGGGGATCCTGCGCCACACCGGGCCGGAGCCGCCGGCGACGCTGGAGGGGCGGATCGTGCGGCTGGTCGACCGGATCGCCTACATCAACCACGACATCGACGACGCGATCAGGGCCGGCGTGCTGCGCTTCGAGGACCTGCCGCGGGAGGAGATCGAGCTGCTCGGCCCGACCGGCTCGGACCGGATCGAGACGCTGGTGGTGGACGTGCTCGACCGCTCCGAGGCGGCGGGCGACATCGTGCAGGGGGAGAGAGTGGGCAGCGCGATGCTTCGCCTGCGGGAGTTCATGTTCGAGCGGGTCTACCTGGCGCCGGATGCCCAGCGCGAGAAGCCGCGCGTGGAGCGGATGCTGCGCGGCCTGTTCGCACACTACGCGGAGCGCCCGCCGCCGGCGCTGACACCGGACGCGACGGAGCAGCAGCGCGTGGTCGACTGGCTGGCCGGGATGACCGACCGCTTCGCGATCAAGGCGTTCGTCGAGCTCTGATGGCCCTCTTCACGCGCGACTCCATCGATCGGCTGCGCGACGCGATCGACATGGTCGACCTGGTCTCGGCGAAGACCGACCTGCGCCGGGTCGGGTCGCGCTGGAGCGGGCTGTGCCCGTTCCACGACGAGCGCACGCCCTCGTTCTCGGTCAACGCCGCGGAGAAGCTGTTCTACTGCTTCGGCTGCCAGGCCAAGGGGGACGCGATCGGCTTCGTTGAGCAGTCCGAGGGGGTGGACTTCCCGGAGGCGGTGGAGCTGCTCGCCGACCGCTACGGGGTGCAGCTCGAGCGCGAGCAGGACGACCCGCGGGCGGAGGAGCGCCGCCGGCGGAGGGGGCGGCTGCTCGCGCTGCTCGACCGGGCGGCGAGCTTCTACTCCGCGTACCTGTTCGACTCCACCGAAGCCCGACGAGCTCGGGAGTACCTCGCGGAGCGCGGCCTGTCGGAGGAGATCCTGCGCGAGTTTCGAATCGGCTACTCCCCGAGCGCGTGGGACCGGATGGTCGTGGGTGCACAACGGGGCGGCTTCCGGCCCGAGGAGCTGGTGGCCGCCGGGCTGGCCCAGCGGGGTCGGCAGGGCGGCGGGCTCTACGACCGCTTCAGGGGCCGCATCATGTTCCCGCTCGCCGACGCCCGCGGCCGGGTGCTCGGCTTCGGGGCGCGCGCGATGGGCGAGGGACGCGGGCCGAAGTACCTGAACACGTCGGAGAACGACGTCTACCACAAGGGCCGGCAGCTGTTCGGCATCGACCGAGCCCGCTCGGATGCCGCGAAAAGCGGTCGGATCGTGGTCGTGGAGGGTTACACGGATGTGCTCGCGCTCCATCAGGCCGGGATCCGGCAGAGCGTGGCGATCATGGGCACCGCGCTCACGGCCGAGCAGATGTCCGAGCTGGGCCGGGCGGCGCCGCTCGTGGTCCTGGCCCTGGACGCCGATCGCTCGGGGCAGGACGCCATGCTGCGCGCGGCCCGGGCCGGCAGCGGCGTCACGCTGCGCGTGGTGGAGATGCCCGAGGGAAGGGACCCCGCCGACCTCGTCGCGGCGGGGGAGACCGACGCCTTCCGCGCCCGGCTCGACGCCGCGCTGCCGATGATGGAGTTTCAGGTCCGCCGCGTACTTGCCGATGCAGACGTAGAGACCCCCGCGGGAAGGGATCTGGCGCTTGAGGAGGCGGCCCGTTTGATCGCCGAGCACACGAGGGAGGGGAGCGCGACGCGGGACGAGCTGGTTCGCGAGGTGGCGGATCGGCTCGACGTGCCCGCGGCATATGTG
>JBOGXS010000260.1:0-14559 GCA_050693815.1 Thermoleophilaceae bacterium
GAACGCGGCCGCGTGCAGCGACCCGGCGGACGCCGAGGCCTCGCGGTCCCTTCGCCCGCGCAGCCAGCCGTCCACTCCGGCCAGCACCAGGTACGCGGCCACCGCTCCGAGCCAGACGAGCGCCGCCCCGCCCAGCGCCTCGGCCCCGGTGCCGGCGAGCTCGAGCCCCTCGAGCAGGGCGTCGATCCCGAGGAAGGCGAGCAGCCCGACCGTGAAGGCGAGCAGGAATCGCATCCAGCGGGCGTCGACCGTGCGCACCCAGGGCAGCCACAGCATGCCGATCGCCACCGGGATCACGCCCACGTAGATGCCGATCAGGGCCATCAGGCCGTAGAAGCCGAGGTCGGCGTCGGGGGTCTCCACGGCCACCTCGATCGTGTGGTCGATGGTCGCGCCGGTCGAGGTGAGCAGCACCACCTCGTAGGCCTCGCCCGCGATCCACGGGTACTGCACGCTGATCTCGGATGCGCCCAGCCGCCCGATCTCCTCGTCCGACTGGCTGAAGGAGGCAAAGCCGTCGTTGACGATGGCCTGCTCGACCTGCACCGGGTCGGCGCCGTCGTTGCGCACGTGGAGCTCGATCTCGCCGGGCTCGAGGACCGTGCGCTCGACGATGAGCTCCTCCTCGGGCACGCCGATGCGGTCGAGCCCGGGTGCGTCGAGGGCCACGAACAGGCCGATCGCGAGCGCCAGCACGAGCAGCGGGGCCAGCCCGGCGAGCCAGGGAGGCCGGCGTGTGCGGCGGGCGGTGGCGACCTCCATCAGTCGCCCACCTCATCGAGGTCTCCGGGGCTCGATCTGAGGTTCGAGGACCGAGCAGCCCGAGGACGCAGGTCCGAAGGCTTGGTGGGCCAAGCCGAGGACCGAGGACACAGGGATGCGAAGGTCATCGGGCCTCAGACCACCTCGAAGAAGCCCATCCAACCCAACTCCGCGAACTCGGACACGTGGGCGTGGAACATGTACTTGCCGGTGTACGGGAAGCGCAGCTCGAGGATGCCGCGCTCGCCCTGGCCCTGGATCACCGTGTCGGTGAAGTCGCGCGGCTCGAGCTTCGTGCCGGTCGGGTAGTAGTCGAAGAAGTTGGCGTGGACGTGGAACGAGTTGAGGAGGTCGAACTCGAGCAGGTTGACCAGGTAGATCCGCACCGGCTCGCCGCGCTTGACCCGGATCGGCTCGTTCACGTAGGCGAAGGCGACCGTGTTGACCGCGTAGACCTCGTTGGCGCGGTCGAAGTTGGTGTCGAAGCCGTTCATCACCATGACGAGCTCGTCGGCGGGCGTGCGGCCGTCGCGCGGGTCGATGACGAACGCGCCGTAGAGGCCCTTGGCGATGTGGTCGGCCAGCGGCGTGGAGTGGCAGTGGTAGTGGTGGAGCCCGAAGGGGACGGCCTCGAACTCGTAGGCGGTCGACTCGCCCGGGCCGATGTTGCCCGCGCCGACGCCGGGCACGCCGTCCATGGCGGCGCGGTGGATGCCGTGGAAGTGGATCGTGTGGGGGTGGCTCGAGCCGTTTACGAAATTGACCCGCAGGCGCTCGCCCTCACGGGCGCGAAGCGTCGGGCCGGGCACGCGGCCGTTGTAGGTCCAGGCGGCGTACTTCACGCCGGGGGCGACCTCGATCTCGCGGTCCTCGGCGAGGATGTCCCACTCCCGAACGCCGCCGCGCACCCTGCCCTCGTCGAAGTCGCGCAGGACCGTCTGCGGGTCGAAGCCGTTCGCCCTGGGATCGACCCGTCCGACCGCGCCGAGGTGACCGGCCCCGCGGTGGGCACGGGGGTGGTGCTCCACGGCCGCCTGCGCGGCCGACGTCTCGCCGTGGAGCCCGCGGTGCGGAACGAGCTCGTGCAGAACCGGCAGCGCGGCACCGGTTGCCGCCGCCCCGCCGATCAGGCGCCGGCGCGAGACTTTGCGATCCCACAACTTACGCATCAATGCTTATTGAAGCAGATGTTAGATGCGGCTAAAAGTATGATGGAGCCATGATCGCCACCAGCGAGTACGAGCTGCTCACCGAGTCGGTGGGGCTGGCTGACCGCTCCGAGCGCGGCATGTTCGTCGCGCGCGGCGGCGAGGCCGCCGATTTCCTGCAGGGGCAGGTGAGCAACGAGGTCGAGTCGCTCGCCCCCGGTGCGGGCTGCTACGCCACGATCCTCAACCACAAGGGCAAGCTGCGCACCGACCTGCGAATTCTCCGCGGCGAAGGCTTCTTCTGGCTCGACACCGAGGCGATCGGCCACGCCGTGGTGCGCCACATGCTCGGCACATACGCCCTCGGTCGTGACGTCCAGTGGGAGGACGTGGGCGAGAGCCACTCGATCCTGTCGTTGATCGGCCCCGCCGCCGACGGCGTGGCCGGAGACCGAGCCCCGGCCGGGGCAGAGCACTCGCTCGTGGACACCGGCGCCGGGCTGTGGGTCAGGACCGACCTCGGGATCGACGTGCTGTGCGGCGCGCAGCGGGCGGACGAGCTGCGCGAGGAGCTCGGCGTGGAGCCCGTGTCCGAGGCGGCGGCCGAGTGCCTGCGCATCGAGTCGGGCCGCCCGCGGCTCGGGATCGACATGGACTCGGAGACCATGCCCCAGGAGGCGGGCATCAACGACCGGGCCGTCGACTTCGAGAAGGGCTGCTACGTCGGGCAGGAGACCGTGGCCCGGCTGCACTGGCGCGGTAAGCCCAACCGCCACCTGCGCGGCCTGAGGCTGTCAGAGCCGGTGGAGCGGCGCACGGACATCGTGCTCGGAGAGAAGGTGGTGGGACGGGTGAGCTCGACCTGCGAGTCCCCACGGCTCGGACCGATCGCGCTCGCGCTCGTCCGCCGCCAGGCCGGCCCGGGCGACGCGGTCCGGGTCGGCGCCGCCGAGGCCGAGGTGGTCGAGCTGCCCTTCGAGAGTGGCTGAGCGGCGCGGCAGTGGCTGAACGGCGCGAACCCACCAGCCGCAGCGGCCTGTCCGAGGAGAGCCCGCTGTTCGGCTACGACGCCCGCAGCGGCGTGCTCGACCTGCCGCCCGAGCCCGAGCCGCGCCCCGAGGAGGAGGTCGACCTTCGCGACCTGCGCGGGCTCGTGCCCGCCGCCGAGCCCGGGCGCGAGATAGACGACTGGGGGCGCTCCCAGCGGCTCTTCGACCTGATCGAGCCGCTGCTCGACTTCTACTACCGGCACTGGTTTCGGGTGGAGGTCGACGACGTGGACAACGTGCCGGCCGACGGCGGCGCGCTGCTCGTGTCCAACCACTCCGGCGCGCTTCCTCCGGACGCGCCGATGATCATGCAGGCCATCAAGCACGAGCACCCGCGCTCGCGTCCGGTCTACATGCTCGGCGAGCACTGGTTCAAGGGCTACCCCGGGGTCAGCATGCTGGTCAACAAGATCGGGCTCGTCGCGGCCCACCCGGCCAACGCCCAGCGCCTGCTGGGTGACGAGGGCCGGCTGGTGCTGGTGTTCCCCGAAGGAGTCAAGGCCTCCCGCAAGCTCTACTGGCAGCGCTACCGGCTGCGCCGCTTCGGCCGCGGGGGCTTCGTTCGCACGGCGATGCGCGCCGGCGCCCCGATCGTGCCAATCGCCGTGCTGGGGGCCGAGGAGGCGATGCCGATCTTCGCTCACGTCCCCGTGCTCCAGCGCCTCACCGGGCTGATCTACTTCCCGATCAATCACGCCTTCCCCCACTTCGGCCTGGCCGCGGCGGTGATGTACCTGCCGGCGAAGTTCAAGATCCGCTTCCTCGAGCCGGTCGACCTGAGCCGCTACGGGCCGGAGGATGCCGACGACGTGGCGCTCGTTCAGGGCCTGTCCGAGGAGGTCCGCGGGCGGATCCAGGCCGAGCTCGACGAGATGCAATCGTCGCGCAGATCGGTGTGGTTCGGTTAGTGTTTCCCTTCGAGCCATGAGGGCAAGAGGGGTGGCGATACTGGCGGTCGTGGCTGCGGTCGCGGCGGGGTGCGGCGAGGACGACTTCGCCAACGAGCCGCGCCCGCCCGTCCCCGTGGAGCTGACCGGCGTGATCCAGGACGACAAGGTCACGATCTCGCCATCGAAGGGAATCGGCGCGGGCCCGTTCGTGATCACGATCTCGAACCAGACCGACGCCGCGCACACGCTCACGCTCGAGGGCGAGCGGATCACCGAGGAGGTCGGGCCGGTCGACCCGCTCGACACGGCCACGATCCAGAAGACGCTCGACCCGGGCAGCTACGAGGTCCGCGCCGGCTCCCGGAGGGCGGTGCAGAGGGCGATCGCCCCGGCCACGCTCGACATCGGGGAGCAGCGGGAGAGCTCGAGCTCGGACCTGCTGTTGCCGTGACTCCGGCGCGGTAGGCGCCGCTACAGCTCCATCTGGTCGTCCGGCGGTCGGGCGGCCGCCTCCTCTCCCAGCACGAGCAGGTCCACCTCCGCGAGGTGGCCGCGCACGCGGCCGGCCATCGTCTCGACGTACTCGGCCGCCCTGTCGATGCTCGTCTTGGCGCCGGTGAGCTGGCTCTTCACCTTGCGCACGTCCTCCATCGCGGCCAGCGCGCGCTCGACCAGGTCGTGCACCGCGGCGGCGTCCACCTCGGTGTCCGAGCGCTGCAGCAGCACGCGGGCGCGGGCCAGCCGGTAGCCCACCTCGAGCGCCAGCGACGCGTCGTCGTGGGCGACCACGAGCTTGTCGCCGTTGTACTCGCGCAGGCCCTGCAGCCGGGCCGGGATCTCGGCCTCGGTGGGCACGACGAGCACCGCGAAGTCCGCGTCGCGGTCGGCCATCGCCTTGTCCAGCTCCTCGAGCGCGCGCGGCCGCGAGAGGCGACGGTCCTTGGCCTCGAACACCACGCGCCCGCGCGCGGGGCCGTTGCAGGCGTCGATCGCGACGACGATGTCGCCGGTCCGGCCGGTGGCTCCCCTCAGGTCGCCGACCGCCTCGGCCACGTCGCCCTGCGCCAGCGCGATCGCGTCCACGGCGTCCGCCACCTGCTCCTCGAAGCTGCGCCCCTTGGCCGTGCCCCGCTCGCGCTCGGCCTCGACCTCCTCGAGCTTGTCCCTCTCGAGCCGCAGCGCCTGGAGCTGCTTCTCGAGCTCCGCCATCTGGCGCAGCATCGCCTGCTGGCTCTCGTGCTGGCGCTGCTCGGCGGCCTTGAGCACGCGGATCGTGCCCGCCTTGAAGTCGGCCAGCGGGTTCGACCCGTCCGAGGCGGAGAACTGCCGCATGAGGTCCTCGCGCGAGCGCGTGAGCGTCTCCTGCACGAGCTCGCGGACGCGGTTCTGCACCGAGGCCGAGCTGCCGTCCGAGAACAGCTTCTCCAGCTCCCTCTGGAGCTGGCCGTTCTCGGGGCCGAGCACGTTCTCGACCCGCTCGTTGAAGTACTCGGCGACCTGCCGCGCGCGGTCGGCGAACTGCGTGTTCAGCTCGCCGGCGGCGCGCTCGAACTCGGTCTTGACGAACTCGGCGTTCGCGCCGGCCTGCTCGCGGTCGAGCACGCGGGCGCCGATCTCGACCGCGTCCTTGACCGTCTTGACCGCATCGTCACCGGCCTGCTCGCGCTCGCGCACCACGCGCACGGCGCACTCGTCGTCGATCACGAGGCCGTCGATCGCGAGGCGGTCGCCGACCACCCTGATGTGGGGATGCCTGAGGGGAGTGGCTGCTTCCATGGACGTTCTCGTCCCAAGGTAGGGGCACGACCCGACGGAACGGGCTCAATGCAGGCGTGGAGCCGATCTGTGCGTCTGTGCAATACTTGCGTGCGTGCAAGCATCTACCCAGATGACGGACGAGGCTCTCGTCGACGACCTCACCGCCCTCATGAAGCACCTGCTCATGGCCACCGGCCGCGACTTCTTCGCGGAGCTCGAGCGCGCCGGCATCTCGCTGACCCAGGTCAAGTCGCTGGGTCTCCTCGCCGAGGCGGACGAGCCCATGTCGATCAAGGCGCTCTCGGAGGCGATCGGCTTGTCGCTTCCAGGCGTGAGCCGCGCCGTCGACGGCCTCGTCCAGCGCGGCGAGCTGGTGCGCGAGGAGGACCCCCGCGACCGGCGCTGCAAGCTGCTCAGCCTCACCGCACGCGGGCGCGGCACCTACGAGCGCCTGCTGGCCGTCCGCCTGGCCGGCGTGCGCCGCTTCGTGGCCGAGCTCGACGCCGCCGAGCAGGAGGCGCTGGGCCACGGCCTCGAGGCGGTGGCCGGGAGGCTGCGGCGATGACGCCCCCGCCCCCCTACGCCGACCCCGAGCGCCAGAACTACCGCCTGACGCTCGGGGTGCTGCTCCTGGCGGCGCTCTCGATCGCGCTCCAGCAGACGATGGTCGCCCCGGCCCTCCCCGCGATCCAGGAGGAGCTCGACACCTCCACGACGGCGGTGTCCTTCGTCTTCACCGCGTTCCTCCTGACCGCGTCGGTCTCGACGCCGATCGTCGGACGGCTCGGCGACATGTTCGGCAAGGAGCGCATGCTGGTCGCCTCGCTGGTGGTCTTCGCGATCGGATCGCTCGTCTGCGCGCTGTCGCACTCGATCGAGGTCCTGATCGCCGGCCGCTCCGTCCAGGGGCTGGCGGCCGCGGTGTTCCCGCTCGCCTTCGGGATCATCCGCGACGAGTTCCCGCCCGAGCAGGTGGCCACCGGGATCGGCCTGATCAGCGCCACCTTCGGGATCGGCGGCGGCGTGGGCCTCGTCGTCAGCGGGGTGATCGTCGACAACCTCGCCTACGAGTGGCTCTTCTGGCTGGCGCTGCCGTTGATCGTGGTCGCGATCGTCGCGACCCACCTGTGGGTCCCGGAGTCCCCGGTGCGCTCGCCGGCCAGGATCGACTGGGCCGGCGCGGGCCTGCTGTCCGGGACGCTGGTGGCGCTCCTGCTCGGCGTGAGCCAGGCGAACTCGTGGGGATGGGGCTCGCCGCGGATCCTGGGCCTCCTCGCCGCCGCCGCGGTGCTGCTGGCGGCATGGATCGCGGTCGAGTCGCGTCACCGCGAGCCGCTCGTCGACATGCGCCTGATGCGCGACCCTACGGTCTTCGCCACCAACCTGGCCGCGCTGCTGGTCGGCTTCGGCATGTTCGGCTCGTTCATCCTGATCCCCCAGCTCGTCCAGCTCCCCGAGTCCACGGGCTTCGGCCTCGGCGCGACCGTGACCCAGGCCGGGCTGTTCCTGGTGCCCTCGTCGTTCGCGATGCTGTTTGCCGGGCCGTTCGCGGGCTGGCTCGGGGGCCGCGTCGGGGCCAAGCTGCCGCTCCTGATCGGGACCGCCGTGGCGGCGACGGCCTTCGCGACGCTCGCGATCGAGCACGGCCGCCTCGCCATCTACGTCTGCACCACACTGATGGGCCTCGGGATCGGCTTCTCGTTCGCCTCGATGGCGAACCTCATCGTGGCCGCCGTGCCCCAGGGCCAGACCGGGGTCGCCACCGGCATGAACACGATCATGCGGACGATCGGCGGCTCGGTCGGCGGCCAGATAGCGGCCAGCATCGTGGCCGGTCACATGCTCCTGGCGAGCGGCCTTCCCGACGAGTCCGGCTTCACGCTCGCGTTCGCGGTCTCCGCGGCCGGGGTGGCGCTCGCCTTCCTGGCCACGCTGAGGATCCCGGGGCGGATCGCCGTCCGCCGCTTCGCCCCCGCCGCGGTGCGCCGGTAACCTCCGCGTCCGCCCGCTCAAGCCACCGCGGAGGAACCGAGACCAGATGGCCGTTGACGTGACCAAGGTGTCCGAGCTGGACGTCGAGCCCGGCACGCTGCCCAAGAAGATGGCGGCCTGGGTGATCCGCGAGGAGACCCTCGGCGAGCCCCGGGACGCCTTCCAGCTAGAGGAGATCGAGGTCCCGGAGCCGAGCGCCTTCGAGGTGATCGTCCGGGTGATGGCCGCGGGCGTGAACTACAACAACGTCTGGGCCGCGCTCGGCGAGCCCGTCTCGGTCATGCGCTACGGCGACCACCCCGAGTACGGGCACCACATCGGCGGCTCGGACGCCTCGGGCGTCGTCTGGAAGGTCGGCGCGGGCGTGACGCGCTGGCAGCCCGGCGACGAGGTCGTGATCCACTGCAACCAGGCCTCCTACGAGGACCCGGAGGTGCACGGCCTCGATCCGCTCGCCGCCCCCTCCCAGACGATCTGGGGCTACGAGACCACCTGGGGCTCGTTCGCCCAGTTCACCAAGGTCCAGGCCCAGCAGCTGCTGCCGCGGCCCCAGAACCTGAGCTGGGACGAGGCGGCCTCGTACGGGCTCGTCTACTTCACGGCCTACCGCATGCTGATCTCGCAGTGCGACATCCAGGCCGGCGACCGGGTGCTGATCTGGGGCGCGGCCGGTGGCCTGGGGGTGTTCGCCACCCAGATCTGCGCGATGGCCGGCGCCCACGCGGTCGGCGTGGTGTCGAGCCCGGACAAGGGCGAGCTGGTGCGCCAGCTGGGTGCGGTGGACTACATCGACCGCAACGAGTTCGCCGGGATGATGCGCCGCGGCGGCGAGTCGGCGGACGAGGAGAAGGAGCGCTTCAAGGTCTCGCGCGCCTTCTCCAAGCGGGTCAGCGAGATCCTCGGCGACGCGCCGGACATCGTCTTCGAGCACGTCGGCAAGGCGACCTTCCCCACCTCGGTGCTCACGGTCAAACCGTTCGGCAAGGTCGTGATCTGCGCCGGCACCACCGGCTACGACCTCGACTTCGACGTGCGCTACCTGTGGATGCGCCAGAAGCAGATCCTCGGCTCGCACTTCGCGAACGCCTACGAGTGCAACAAGGCCAACCAGCTGATCGAGTCGGGGCAGATCAGGCCGGTGCTGTGGCGCACGCTCGGCTTCGAGGGCGTGCCCGAGGCGCACCAGCTGATGCGCGACAACCAGCACCTGGGCAAGATCGCGGTCCTGGTCGGAGCCGAGCGAGAGGGAGAGGGCAAGACCGTGGAGGGCCCCGGGGCCATCCGAGCGGAGGTGGGCGCGTGATCCTGGTCCAGATCGTCTGGCACGTGAACCCGTTCCGGGGCGATCGCTTCGCCGCAGGGTGGCTGCCCGCGGCCGAGGCGGTGCTCGACCACGGCGCCACCTCGTGGGGCTTCTACCGCGCCCACGACGGCCGGCTCGACTTCGTCCAACACGCGACCTTCCCGACGAAGGCGGCGTTCGAGCGCTACTGGTACTCGGAGACGGTCGCCGAGCGGCGCGTGGAGCTGGCCGGCACCTACCAGGTGCCGCTGCTACCCACCTTCCACGAGGTGGTGGGCGAGGGCGTGGTCAGCCCTGCTCCAGCGGTGCCATCGTGAGGCCGTAGCCGCCGAGCTGCTCCCAGTAGTGCTCGGCGAGCTCCTTCTGGCCCGACCACACGATCGCCTGGCCGCTGTTGTGGATCCGGTTGGCGAGGGCCATGCCGCGGTCGTAGGAGACGCCGGGCAGCACGGTCGACAGCGCGCCGGCCACGCCCTCGAACGTGTTGTGGTCGTCGTTCAAGACGATCACGCGCCAGCTGCCGCCCAGCCCGCTGCCGGGACCGCCCACGCGGGGCTTCTCGATCGTCTGGCTCAGCCTGGGTCCACCGGGACTGGCGAGCGTTTCCGCGCCGGAGGCCGAGCCAGGCGGCGCCGGCGAGCGGAGCGAGGGTGCACCCTCGCGAGCGAGCCGGTGGCGCATGGCGAAGGCATTCCGGCGAGGAAACGCCGTCAGGATCGGTGGGCCCAGGCTCATCCCGAGCGCTTCCTCCAGTAGCGCTCCAGCCCCTGGTAGAGCTGGTCGGGCGGGGCGGCCTGCTCGAAGACCTCGACCGTGGCCGGGTCGGTGGCCTCGCTCAGCTGGGACTCGAGCCTGGCGATGAAGCCCTCCTCCCCGTCGAGCCGGGCGGAGTCGGCCGCCCCGGTCAGGGCGCAGCGCATGCGGTGCAGGTGGTCGGCCACGTGGGTGACCCGGCCGAAGTGGGTCAGACAGAGCGACTGGGGGTTCCACGACGCGACGGTGTGGAGCGAGTCGAGCCACGCCTCGACGTCGATGTCGGGCGGCGGGGTCGGGGCGATGGTGTGGTCGTACGGGGGGATGCGCACTCCGGCCACGTCTCCGACGTACGCATCCCCGGAATCCTCGTGCAGGTAACAGACGTGGTGCGAGGCGTGGCCGGGCGTGTATGCCACCCGGAAACCGTGGATCGTCTCGCCGCCCTCGAGGACCCGGACCCGCGCCTCGGGCACCGGCGCGACCTCTCCCCACAGCTCCCACATGTCGTCGCCGTAGAGGCGGCCGGCGCTCTCGAGCAGCTTGGAGGGGTCGACGAGATGCGGCGCGCCGCGCTCGTGCACGTAGACCTCGAGCTCCGGGTAGCGCCGGCACAGCACCCCGCTGGCGCCGGCGTGGTCGAGGTGGATGTGGGTGAGCAGGAGCGCGCGCGGCTGGGTGCGACCGAGCCGGTCGATCAGCGTGTCGAGGCAGGAGGCTGGGCCCGGGTCGACGATCAGGCCATCGAGCTCGTAGGCGCAGATGACGCTGTCGCGCCCCAGGTGCAGGACGTCGATGGCGCGGCTCACGAGGGCTCGACCATACAATCCTTGTCGTGAGCGAGGACCCCCATCCCTGCGCGCCCGGCCGAGCCGGGCGCTTCGGGCCCCGCTTGCCCGAGCGCGACAGCCCCTGGGTGATGCGCACCTACGCCGGTCATTCGACCGCCCGGGAGTCGAATGAGCTGTACCGGCGCAACCTCTCGAAGGGGCAGACGGGCCTCTCGATCGCGTTCGACCTGCCCACCCAGACGGGCTACGACCCCGACCACGAGCTCTCGCGCGGCGAGGTCGGGAAGGTGGGCGTGTCGATCGCCCACAAGGGCGACATGCACACCCTGCTCGACGGCATCCCGCTGGACGAGATGAACACGTCGATGACCATCAACGCCACCGCCGCCTGGCTGCTCGCCCTCTACATGACCGTGGCGGAGGAGAACGGCGTGGATCGGTCGGCCATTCAGGGCACGACACAGAACGACATCATCAAGGAGTTCCTCTCGCGCGGCACGTACGCGTTCCCGCCCGAGCCGTCGATGCGCCTGATCGCGGACATGATCGCGTTCGCGGTCGACGAGGTGCCGCACTGGAACCCGATCAACATCTGCTCCTACCACCTGCAGGAGGCCGGGGCCACGCCGGTGCAGGAGATCGCCTATGCGCTCTCCACCGCCGTCGCCGTGCTGGATCGCGTGCGGGAGCGGGTGGACGACGACACGTTCCCGCGCGTGTTCGGTCGCATCTCGTTCTTCGTCAACGCGGGCATCCGCTTCGTGGAGGAGCACGCGAAGCTGCGCGCGATGGGGCGGATCTGGGAGGAGATCGGGCGCTCGCGCTACGGGGTGGACGAGGACCGCTACCTGCGCTTTCGCTACGGCGTGCAGGTGAACTCGCTGGGGCTGACCGAGGCCCAGCCGGAGAACAACATCATCCGGATCGTGCTCGAGGCGCTGGGCGTGACCGTCGGGCGCTCGGCCCGGGCACGGGCGTTGCAGCTGCCGGCGTGGAACGAGGCGCTGGGGCTGCCGCGGCCGTGGGACCAGCAGTGGTCGCTGCGCATCCAGCAGATCCTGGCCTACGAGACCGACCTGCTCGACTATCCCGACGTGTTCGAGGGGTCGAAGGTGATGGACGGATTGGTCTCCGAGCTCGTCGCCGGTGCCCGCGAGGAGATGGCGGCGGTGGCCGAGCGTGGGGGCGCGGTGGAGGCCGTGCCCTACATGAAGACGCAGCTGGTGGAGTCGCACCGGGAGCGCGTGCGGCGCATCGAGACCGGGGATCTGAAGGTCGTCGGGCAGAACGTCTACACCGCCGCTGAGCCCTCTCCGCTGCAGTCCGGGGAGGACGGCGGCGTTCTCCGCGTTGATCCCGCCGTCGAGGCCTCCGCCGTCGATGCCCTCGCCTCGTGGCGCAACGACCGCAATGAGGAGGCAGTTGGCTCCGCCCTTGCCGCACTCCGCGAGGCCGCTTCGGACCCCTCGGTCAATCTCATGCCCTTGACCCTCGAGGCGGCGCGGGCGGGGGCAACCACGGGTGAGTGGGCAGAGGCCCTCCGTGCAGTATTCGGCGAGTACCGGGCGCCGACTGGGGTCGGCGAGGCAGCCGTTGCGCCGTCCGACGATGCTCTCTCCTCCCTGCGCGATCGCGTCGAGCGCGTGTCCGAGGGGTTGGGCCGGCGGGTCAAGATCCTGGTCGGGAAGCCGGGCCTCGACGGGCACTCGAACGGCGCCGAGCAGATCGCGGTGCGGGCCCGCGACGCGGGCATGGACGTGGTCTACGAGGGCATCCGCCTGACGCCGGCCCGGATCGCCCGAACGGCGGTTGACGAGGGCGTGCACGTGGTGGGCCTCTCGATCCTGTCCGGCTCCCACGCCGAGCTGATCCCCACCGTGCTGTCGGAGCTCTCGGACGCCGGAGCCTCGGTGCCCGTGGTGGTGGGCGGCATCATCCCGGCGGCCGACGAGGCGGCGCTGCTCGAGGCCGGCGTGGCCCGGGTCTACACGCCGAAGGACTTCGAGGTGAGCCGCATCATGGGAGACATCGTCGACCTGGTGGCGGAGCACCACGGCGTGGCCGCAGTCTTGTAACGCTCGTAACCCACACGTCGGTGCTTGCCCGGAAAACTGCGGGCAATGAAGGGGGTCCAACACGTTCCGTCCTCATACGGGACGTTTCGTGCCGGACCCCCTCGCGAGGCGGCGATCGCGCACCTGGCGGAGCGCCAGCACGGGGTGATCTCCCTTTCTCAGCTGCAGTTGGCTGGTCTAACGGCGAGCGCGGTGCGGAACCGGGTGGCCGCGGGTCGTTACACCCCCATCCACCGCGCCGTCTACGCCGTCGGCCACGGCCGCCTCACGATGCACGGCCGGTGGATGGCCGCCGTCCTGGCCTGCGGCGCCGGCGCGGTCCTGTCGCACCGCTCGGCCGCCGGGCTCTGGGGGATCCGCGCCGACAATCGCGCGAAGAGCGACGTCACCTTGCCCAGCCCATCCGCGCGGCCCCGGCCCGACATCGACGTGCACAGGAGCGCCGCCCTGAGCGACGCCGACGTCACGATCGTCGACGGCATCCCGTGCACGACCGTGGCCCGGACCCTGCTCGACCTGGCCGGCATGCTCGATCGCCGCGGCGTGGAGCGGGCCGTCGACGAGTCGGAGGTGCAGCGGCTGTTCGACCTGCGAGCCGTCGAGGAAGCGCTGGCGCGCAACAACGGCCACCACGGCGTCGGGCCGCTGCGCAGCGTGCTTGCCGCCTACGAGAGTCCGACCCTGACGGACAACGAGCTCGAGGAGGCCTTCTACGCAATCTGCCGCCGCGCGGGCGTACCGAAGCCTGCGGTGAACGAGTGGATAGCTCTCGCGGATGGCGAGGTGCAGGCCGACTTCCTCTGGCGCCGCGAGCGCCTGGTGATCGAGACGGACGGCTGGGGCGCGCACGGTACGCACCGAGCCTTCGAATGGGACCGGCGGCGCGACCGACGCCTGCGACTCGCGGACTACGAGACCTTCCGCTTCACGCGAAGGGAGGTGGCATACGAGCCGGCCAAGGTCGAACGTGCCGTGCGCGAGCTGTTCGCGCTGGTGCGCCGGCGCCGGCGGGCGGAGGCCGGTCCGGCCGGCCGTCGGGCGGCGCAGTAGTCCGATCCGCGGCCGAAACCTCCGCTAGCGTGCCCGGCCCGATGGCGATCGACCCATCCGAGCTCGGCGCCCGCCTGCGCGAAGGCGATCGCACCGCCGCGCCGGCGGCGCTCAACGTGATCGAGAACCGCGCGGAGAGAGACGCGACGAAGGCCCTGCTCGAGCAGGTTTCGCCCGCCGCGCTCGGGATCGAGGCCCCGGCCCACGTGATCGGCGTAACCGGACCTCCCGGCGCCGGCAAGTCCTTGTTGCTGTCGGTGCTGCTGTCGGAGTGGCGCTCTCGAGACCGGACCGTGGCGGCGCTGGCCGTGGACCCGTCGTCGAAGCGGTCCGGCGGCTCCCTGCTGGGCGACCGCGCTCGCATCGAGCACGATCCGCGCGACGACGGCGTGCTGATCCGCTCGACCGCCGCCGGCGGCAGGCTCGGGGGGCTGGCCGCACCCACGCGCGAGGCGGCCGAGGCACTGGCCGCGGCCTTCGACGTCGTGGTGGTGGAGACGGTCGGCGTCGGACAGTCCGAGACCGACGTGGAGGAGGTGTGCGACACGGTCGCGGTGGTGGTCCAGCCCGCCTCAGGCGACGTGCTGCAGTTCCTCAAGGCCGGGATCATGGAGGTGCCCGACGTGCTCGTGGTGACCAAGGCCGACCTCGGCGACGCCGCGCGCCGGGCGCAGCGCGACCTCGAACAGGCGCTGGCCGCGCTGGGATCGAGCGAGGTGCCGGTCCTGGCGGTGTCCTCCTTGCCTCCGTCCAGCGGGGTCTCCGAGCTGGCCGACGCCCTCGAAGCGCACCGCGGCCGGATCGACGTGGCAGGGCGCCGGCAACGCGCCCGCCGCGCGGCCGCCCTGCGCGAGTTCACCGCCGAGCAAGGGGAGAGCGCGCTCCGGGCGCTGGGCGGAAGGCGCGAGGCGGAGCGCCTGCTGGCGGCGGAAGACCCGACCGCCGGGGTGAGCGACCTGATCGAGACCCTGAAGGCGCGGGCGTGAGC
>JBOGXS010000261.1:0-6299 GCA_050693815.1 Thermoleophilaceae bacterium
CGCGAGATCCTGATGCCCCGCCGAGTCGAACAGCCGGCCGTGGACAGGCCGCTCGCGGCCGCGGCCTAGAGAGGCCGGCAGGTCTACGAAATGGACCAGCCGCTCGAGCTCATTCTGGCCCGCAACCTGGTCTCGATCGTGTCCCTGGCTGCGTTCTTGGTCGACGTCGAGGGCCACATCGTCTTCTACAACGACGCCGCGGCGGAGCTCGTGGGGAGCCCCTTCGAGGAGATCGGGACCATGCGCCGCGAGGAGTGGAACGCCCGCTACGGCCCGCTCGACGAGCAGGGGTCGCCGCTGGCGGCCGACGAGCTCCCGCTGGCGGTGGCGGTGCGCGAGGGCCGGCCCGCCTACGCCCGCTTTCGAATCCGCGCCGAGCGCGGCCTGCTCGAGGTCGAGGCGGGTGCGCTGCCCCTCCTCGGGCCGGCGGGATATCACGGTGCCATGGTCTTCTTCTGGGTCGCCGACAGAGACGCCGGCGGCACGAGCTGATGCGGGCCAAGCTCTGGGTGTCCGCGGCTCGGTGCCGGTACCCGGCCCGGCGACCGAGCGCTTCGGGGGCAACACCTCATGCGTGCAGGTCACGGCCGAGGACGGGTCGGAGTTCGTGCTCGACGCGGGCACCGGGATCCGGGGCGCTGGGGCGGCTATGGCCGGGCGTTGCCGGCGGGCCCATGTACTCCTCACCCACCTGCGCCTCGATCACATCCAGGGCCTGATGTTCTTCGCCCCCTCTCTTCGATCCCGAGGTCGAGATCACCGTCTGGGGCCCGCCGGCGGCCGGGCGGGCGCTGCGCAAGCGCCTCGCCCGCTACATCTCCAAGCCGCTGTCCCCAATAGAGATCGGTGAGCTTTCAGCTCGGGTGACCTTCCGGGACGTCCCGTCGGAGCCCTGGCGCATCGGCGCTGTGGAGCTGCGAGCCACCCTGATCTCGCATCGCGGGCCGACGCTCGGCTACAGGCTCAGCGAGACCGGGACCAGCCTGTGCTACCTGCCCGACCATGAGCCCGTGCTCGGGCAAGACCTGTCAACCGCCCCAACGGGAATGGATCTCAGGACACGGGCTCGCCTCCGGCGCGTCGCTGCTCATCCACGATGGCCAACACTCCCTGGACGAGTACCCGGCGCACCGCGGCTGGGGCCACTCGAGCCTCCCCGACGCGCTGACCTTCGCCCGTCGCTGCGAGGTCCAACAGCTTCTGCTCTTCCACCACGACCCTTGGCACGACGACGCCTTCCTCGAGGCGCTCGGCCGGGAAGCCGCGGCCCGCTGGGCTCAGCTCGGCGCGAAGGTCGGGTCGAGCTCAGCCGCGAGGGAGCGGTGGTCGACCTGGACGCCCCGGCCGGCGGTGACTGGTCGTGAGCACGACATCCTCCGGCGCCGGCGGTTCGCTGTGGCTGGCCACCGCGCAGCCGGCGGTGTACCGCGCGCTGGACGTCGACCTCGAGGTCGACGTGGCGGTGATAGGCGGGGGCATCGCAGGCATGAGCACGGCGCTGGCGCTGAAGCGCGACGGTGCGCGCGTTGCCGTGCTCGAGCGCGGGGTTGTCGCCGGCGGAGCGACTGGCTTCACCACCGCCAAGGTCTCCGCGCTGCAAGGGACCCAGCTGTCTGCTGTCCACAAGCTGCACGGCGACACCGGCGCTGCGGCCTACGCCCAGGCGAGCCTCGCAGCTGTTGAGCAGCGGTGACCGGCGTCCACGAGGGGTCGCCGTGCCGCGTAACAGTTGACGGCGGGGCGACGGTCGCAGCACGGGACGTCGTCGTGACCACGAACTATCCGCTGCTCGATCGCGGGCTGTTCTTCGCGCGCACGGAGGCGGGGCGCTCGTACGTGGTCGCAGCGCGCGTCCGCGGCGCCGCACCAGAGGGCATGCTCCTCAGTGCCGGCGAGCCGAGTCGCTCGGTGCGCAGCTTCCGCGACGGCGACGACACCTGGCTGCTGGTCGGCGGGGAGGGGCACCTCACCGGCTCCGCAAAAGCCCAGCTGCGCGACGATCGCCGCCGCGGTGTTGGCCGACCGGCTGGCCGGGCGCGAGAACCCACACGCGGGCGTCTTCGACCCCAACCGCGTCAGTATGCGCGCCGCGCCCGACCTGGCCAAGGCGCAGCTATGGGTCGCGCGTCATCTGGTCGGCGACCGCCTCGCGTCCGCGGACGTGCGGTCGCCGGACGAGGTCCCCGCGGGGGAGGCCCGAGTGGTGCGCTCCCGCCTGGGCAAGATCGGCGTCTTCCGCGATGAGGACGGGGTGGCGCACGGCGTCTCGTTGCGCTGCACGCACCTCGGGTGCCTGGTGCATTTCAACGCCGCCGAACGCAGCTGGGACTGCCCCTGCCATGGCTCGCGCTTCGGGGTCGACGGCAAGGTGCTGGCCGGGCCCGCGAACGACCCGCTGCCACGCCGCGACGCGACCTGACCGCCTGCCGGCCCGGCCGGGAAGGTGACGTGCTCGATCTGCCGGATATGGCCATTTCGCCCCATGGTTTCGCCGTGACCGGGACGCGACGATCAAGGCATGAGATCAGACGGCCCACTAATCATTTGCTACGACGGATCCGAGGACGCCAAGCACGCCATCGAGAGGGCGGCGGGCTTGCTCGCCGCCAGGCCTGCGCTGGTCGTGACGGTGTGGCAATCGACCGCCTCTCTAGAAGGCTTTGCTTGGTTAGGCGTGAGCGCCGGCGTGGCCAATTTCGTCGAGTTCGATCATGCGGCCGCTGAGGCCGGCGGTCGCACGGCCGACGAGGGTGTCCGAATTGCGCAGGAGGCGGGCCTCGAGGCCGAGCCGGTCCCCATCAAGGCCGCCGGGCCCGCCTGGAAGACGATCGTCGAGACGGCTGACCGCCATGACGCGGCGGCCATCGTGATGGGCTCCCGGGGGCTGACAGGTGTGCGCTCAATGCTGCTGGGAAGCGTCTCCAACGCTGTCGTCCATCACACCGAGCGGCCCACCCTCGTCATCCATCGCCCCAACGGCGACCGGGCCCGGGCGGATCAGCCGGCGATCGAGGCGAACCCGCCGACGATCGCCCCGTAGGCGATGTGGGCGAGCAGGGTGGCGATCGGGGTGCCGCGTCCGTAGTTGCGCAGGAGGAAGCCCGGCGGCTCGAGCAATGGACTGCTGTCGGCGGCGCTGAACGAACTGCCCATGCGGGGATGGACCACCGGGAGCAGAACGTTGACCAGCGCTGTGGCGGAGACGATTCCGTGGAGGAGGCCGAGCAGCGCCCCGAGCAGCCAGCCGTTCGTGTCGAGCGCGACGAAGATCGCGTAGTAGACGAGCGCGAATCCTTCTCCGGCCGCCAGGTGCAGCAGGTATCCGAGCGCCTTGGCGCGCGTGCGGTCGCGCGTGAAGGCGGTGCCGAGCAGGAAGGGCAGGTCGATGCGCGTGAGGCCCAGCTCGTTGGCCGTCCGCAACGCGGTGGTCAGCACGAGCGTGCCGACGAAGCCTCCCGCGAGCACGCCCCATACGCTCATCGAGCGCCCAGCTTGGAGATCGTGACCGCGGCGTTGACGAGTGCGAGATGCACGAGCCCCTGCGGGATGTTGCCCAGCAGCTCGCCCGTGTGAGGGTCGATCTCCTCGGCGTACAGGCCGACGTCGCTGGCCAGCGCGATCAGCTGCTCCATCAGGGTGGTTGCCTCTTCGAGGCGCCCGATCCTGGCGAGCGCATCGGCGAGCCAGAACGAACAGCAGAGAAAGGCCCCCTCCGCCCCGCCGAGCCCGTCCTCTCCGGTGTATCGCAACAGCAGCGGACTACGGCCGAGCTCGCGCCATAGCGCGTCCACCGTCGCGGCCAGCCGACCAAAGTCGGGCGCGTCGTAGCCCAGCATTACACCCAGCAGCAGGCTGGCGTCGAGTTCCTCGCTCCCGGCCTGGCGGGTGTAGCTGCCGAGCCGCGCGGACCAGCAGTGCGCTTCGACGAACTCGCGGATCGCGTGCCGTTCCCGGCGCCACGTCGCCGCGTGTTTGCGCGGGACGTGACCGGCATCGGCCAGGCGGGAAGCGCGGTCGAGCGCCACCCAGCACATCATCTTGGAGTGGGTGAACTGGCCGGGCTCGCTTCGCACCTCCCAGATACCGGAGTCGGGCTGGCGCCAGATCTGGCAGACGAGGTCGGCGATCTGCGCGAGTCGTCGGCCCGTCTCGCGATCGATGCGCCCGCCGGCCTCGGCGTAGACCAGGGCCGTCTGGAGCAGGTCCCCGTAGACATCCAGCTGTAACTGCGCGGCTGCCTCGTTACCGACCCGGACCGGGCGCGAGCCCCGGTAGCCGTCCAGCTCGAGGGTGCGCTCGGGTGTCCGCTCGCCGCCGTTGAGGCGGTAGAGAACCTGCAGGCGCGGGTGTGTGAGCTGGGATGCGTGGAGCAACCACCAGAAGAAGGCTTCGGCCTCGCCCGGGCAGCCCAGCTGGAGGAGGGCGTCGAGCGTGAAGGCCGAGTCACGCACCCAGCAGAAGCGGTAGTCCCAGTTGCGCTCGCCGCCGATCTCCTCGGGCAACGAGCTGGTCGCCGCGGCCGCGATCGCTCCGGAGGGAGCGTGGAAGAGCAGCTTGAGCGCCAGCGCGCTGCGGATCACGGCGTCGCGCCACGGCCCGTCGTACGTGCGCTGCGCAGCCCATTGCCGCCAGTAGGCGGTCGTGGCTTCGAGGCGTGCCTCGACCTGCTCGCGGCTCGGGAGGACCAGCGGCTCCTGGTGAGCCTCGCACAGCGCGATCAGCGCCGAGCTGGACTCTCGTGTCTCGAAGCATCCGAAGATCGCCTCCTCGTCGAGTTGCGCCTCCCCCGCCTCCCACGAGCAGACCGCCAGAGCGTCGCGACCTCCGAGGGCGACGGGGATCCCGCCGCGGCGCTCGAGCAGCGGCGGCACCGCGCCGTAGCCGAAGGCGGGTGCGACGCGCCAGCGCATGGGGACCCGGCCCGCGACGCCGTCGACCCGCCGGATCAGCTCCCGCGTCGGACCGAGCTCCGAGTCCGGCAAGCCCATCGCGTCAGTGACCCGGACCACAGCGTGGCCGGTGGTGAACGTGGTCTCCAGCACGTTGGTGTCCGGCAGATAGCGCCGCTCCACCTCCGCGGGAACGTCGGGCCCGAGCGCGAAGCTGCCCCCGCGATCGGCGTCGAGCACAGCCGCGAACACGCTCGGCGAGTCGAGATCGGGCAGGCACAGCCAGTCGATCGACCCGCCGCGTGCGACCAGAGCCACGGTGCGACCATCGCCGATCGCCGCATAGTCACCGATCGGGACATAACGCAGCGCCGGCCGCTCGGGTGCCGAGCCGGACCGGGGCAGCCGCCTCACGCCACTCATCGGTGCGGACTGTCGCCGGGCGGCATGGAGCGCTCAGACCGGAGCCGGCACGGATGCGCCGACGCGCCCGGCGAGCTCGGCGAGCCGGGTCGCGTAGCCCCACTCGTTGTCGTACCAGGCGAGCACCTTCACGCAGGTTTCGTCGATCACGCTCGTGAAGCCCGCGTCGAAGATCGCTGAGTACGGCGAGCCGACGATGTCCGAGGAGACGAGCGCATCTTCGCTGTACGCGAGGATCCCCTTGAGTTCGCCCCGGTCAGCGCGCCCCGCGAAGGCGGCGTTGACCTCATCGGCGGACGTCGGACGCTTCGTCTCGATGGTGAGATCGACGACCGAGCCGGTCGGCATGGGGACTCGCATCGCGTAACCGTGAAGCTTGCCCTCGAGCTCCGGGATGACGAGCCCGAGGGCTGTGGCGGCACCCGTCGAGGTCGGCACCATGTTGATCGCTGCCGCCCGCGCCCGGCGCAGGTCCTTGTGCGGCCCGTCCTGGAGCCGCTGGTCCGATGTGTAGGCGTGAATGCTCGTCATCAGGCCATGCCCGATGCCCACCGTTTCGTGCAGCACCTTCGCCACCGGCGCGAGGCAGTTGGTCGTGCACGAAGCGTTGGAGATGATCCGGTGCCGCTCGGGGTCGTAGGCCTGGTCGAAGTTCACGCCGAGCGCCACGGTGACGTCGGGCCCTTTCGCCGGAGCCGAAACGATCACGCGCTGAGCACCCGCCTCGAGGTGCTTGCCGGCTGTCTGTCGGTCGCGGAAGCGGCCGCTCGACTCGATCACGACGTCGATCGCGAGCTCTCCCCACGGTAGCTCGGCGGGATCGGATTCGGAGAACACGGAGATCTCGCGGCCGTCAACGGCCAGCATCGAGTCGCCGGCCACGGCCACCTCGCCCGGGAAGCGACCGAACACGGAGTCGCGACGCAGCAAATGCGCCAGCGTGCCGGTGTCCATCACGTCATTGACAGCCACCACCTCGATGTCGGC
>JBOGXS010000262.1:0-2564 GCA_050693815.1 Thermoleophilaceae bacterium
GAGCCGGCCCGGCCGGCTGGAGTGTCGCCCACGGCGGCGGGGCCGTCCCCGGCCGCGCCGCCCGTCCCGCGGGCCAAGCCCGTGGGCGGCTTCGCCCTCCTGCTCCGCGCCCTGCGGGACCGCCTCAGGCGCGCGTTCCGGCGGCGGCGCTGAGCCGCCCGCGCAGGTCGCCGAGGAAGCCCGGGTCGATCGTGTGCGTCATGGGCGACTCGCGGTAGAGCACGTCGGCACCGGCGTCGGCCAGCCGGTCGCGCGCCGCCCGGCCGAGCTCGCCGGCGGGACCGCCCTCCGGGGCGCGGATGCGCTCGGCTAAACTCATTGTGTGAGCAATTACCTTAGCGCGCCCGTGGAGCTGCTTAGCTCCGAGGAGCTCGCCGCGTGGCGCGGCCTGCTGCGCGTGCATGCCGCCCTGACCAAGGCACTCGACGCCGAGCTCGTCCGCGAGCACGGCCTGCCGCTCTCCTCCTACGAGGTGCTCCTGTTCCTGGCCGACTCGCCGGCCGGCGAGCTTCGCATGTCGGAGCTGGCCGACGGCGTGCTGCTGAGCCGCAGCGGCCTCACGCGCCTGGTCGACCGCATGGAACGCGAGGGGCTGCTGCGCAGGCGCCGCTGCGAGGAGGACCAGCGTGGCTGGTACGCCGCGATCACCGACGAAGGGCGCGAGCTGTTCGATCGGGCGCGCCGGACCCACCTCGACGGCGTGCGCGAGCGCTTCCTGAGCCGCCTCTCTTCCGGCGAGCAGCGGACGCTCGGCGCCATGTGGGAGAAGGTGGCGCCGGGCGCCGCCTCCTAGCGTAACCATCCGGAGCCTCACGCCCCCGGACCCCCGCTGATTCCTGGCCGGCCTATTCGCTTCGCCTCGGCCGGCTCGTCACATAGGCGCCGGCGAGCACGAGGGTGGTGCCGAGCAGGGCCGCCGCGTGGACGGGCTCGTCGTTGAGGGACGCGCCGAGCAGGATCGCCACGACGGGTACCAGGTAGATGGCGACCGAGCCGCGCGTGGAGCCTACGCGGCCGATCAGCGTGGTGAACCAGAAGAAGGCCAACCCTGTGCCCAGCGCTCCGAGCCCGACGACCGCGAGCAGGCTCGACCAGCCAAAGGTCGACTCCGTGGCCCCGACCACAGCGAACGGCAGCACGAGCACGGCGGCCACCAGCTGGGCGCGCCAGATCACCGGCAGAGCGCCGTGACGGCGCTGCAGCGGGGCGGCGATGTTGAAGGCGAAGCCGTACAGGAACGCCGCGAGCAGCACCAGCACGATGCCGAGCGCGTTGGAGCCGCTGCCCACGGACGGGAGGCTGATGGCCACCACTCCCGCGAAGCCGACGATCAGCCCGACGGCCTGCATGCGGGTCGGCAGCTGGCGCACCGCCCCGGCGGCCACGATGGCCACGAACAGCGGGGTGGCCGCGTTGATCATCCCCGCAAGCGAGGAGTCGATCCACTGCTGCGCCACGGCGAAGAGCACGAAGGGAACGGCCATCCAGGTCACGCCCATGGCGGCGATCAGCGGCCACTCGCCGCGCGGCACGGGCCGCCGCGCGGCGGGGAAGGCGCCCAGCGCGAGGGCCCCGAAGGCGATCCGTCCGAAGGCGACCAGTGTGGGCGCGAAGTGCTCGAGCCCGACCTCGATCAGCAGGAACGACGCGCCCCATGTGACGGCCACTCCGATCAGCATCAGCCAGTCGACCGCGGCGAAGTGCGTGGTCTCCTGCTCGTGCCGGAGCTCGCGGCGGGTGGAGACGCTCATGACCCTGACAACGACGGGGATGCCACGGCTATGACATCGGCGCCGCGACCGCGTGGCGGGCGCGCCGGCGCACCTCGCGGATCGCGCGCGCCAGGCGCCGCACGCCCTCCTCGAGCTGGTCGGGGTCGAGCAGCGAGAAGGACAGCCGCAGCGAGGTCTGCGAGCGCCGCTCGGCGGTGACCGCCCCGCCGGGGGTGAACGCGACCGCGTTCCGCGCGGCCTCGGCGTACAGCGCGCGCTCGTCGAGCGGCCTGGTGAGCGTGACCCAGAGGTGGTGGCCGCCGGCGGGCACGTCCACGTGGTACTCGCCGGCCAGGTGTCGCTCCAGCGCGGCGAGCAGGGCGTCCCGGCGCCCGCGGTAGAAGGGCATCGTCTGCTTGACATGGCGGTCGTAAGCGCCGGTGGCGAGCCAGCGCGCGGCCACGTGCTGGATCAGGGTGGGGGAGTGGAAGTCCGCGTCGAGCTTGAGCATCGCGATCCGCTCGCGCACCGGCCCGCGGGCAGCCACCCAGCCGGTGCGAAGGCCTCCGCCCACCACCTTCGAGAGCGAGATCACGAACAGCACGTGCGCGGGCGCGAGCACGCGCAGCGAGCGCAGGAGCCTGCCCTCGAAGTGCATGTCCGCGTAGACGCGGTCCTCGAGGATGAAGAAGTTGCGCTCCACGGCCAGCTCGGCCAGGCGCAGGCGCCGCTCCTCGGACAGGTTGCGCCCGGTCGGGTTCTGGCAGGCGCTCTGCAGGCCGACCAGCTTGACCTCGTGGCGGGCGAGCAGCCGCTCGAGCGCGTCCACGTCCAGCCCGTCCTCGTCCACGG
>JBOGXS010000263.1:0-8573 GCA_050693815.1 Thermoleophilaceae bacterium
GTGCAGACCAACGAGGTCGGCCGCTGCGCCGCGCTGCTGGGCGGCTTCCTCGACGTGGCCCGCCGGACGGGCCTGCCGCTGCGCCTGCTCGAGGTGGGCGCCAGCGCAGGCCTCAACCTGCGCTTCGACCGCTACCGCTACCAGCTCGGCGAGCGGCGCTGGGGTCCCCCCGGCTCGGCCGTGCTCGTGCGTGCCGCGCTGGCCGGCGATCCACCGCTCGACGCGCCGCTCGAGATCGCCTCGCGCGCCGGCTGTGACCGTCACCCGCTCGACCCGGCCACCGAGGAGGGGCGGCTCACGCTCGCCTCCTACGTCTGGGCCGACCAGCACGAGCGCCTCGCCCGCCTGCGCGCGGCCTGCGACGTGGCGGCGCAGGTCGAGGCGCCGGTCGAGGCGGCGCCCGCCGCGGAGTGGATCGAGGCCCGCCTTGCCGAGCCGGCCCCGGGTGCGATCACGGTCGTGTTCCACTCGATCCGGACCCCGCCGATTCCTGGCCGGGTGCCTAGCTAGGGGCGCCGGTAGGCGGGGGCCCTCTCGCTTCTCATTGGTCTCGATGCGCCGTCCTGGTTTGCGTCCGCATAGCGGACGCTAGGCAGGACAGCGGTCCTGACCACGCACACGCCTCGAGCCCGACGGGAGAAGGGAGACGGGAGGACGGCCGGCGCTACGCCACAGGCGCCAGCCCGATCACCTTCAGCCGGCGCTCCAGGCACTTCATCGCGAAGGCGCGGGTCTCGTCCATCGAGGCGCCGAGGATCTCTGTCTCGCCCTCCACGTACCACTTGGGCTGGAGCACACCGTCCGCGATCGGGGCCACCTCGGTCATCGTCCGCGTGATGGCGTCGCCGTAGCGGGTGTCGGCCTGGGCCATCTCGCGCAGGAAGCGCGCGCCGAAGGCCACGTGGCGGTGCTCGTCGCGGGCGATGTTGTTGAAGCCCTCGACGAAGCCGGGCAGCGTGCCCACCTCCTCGTTGTACTGGAGGATGAAGTGCTGGCCGGTCAGGGCCAGCATGCCCTCGATGACCATGTGGTAGAGGGTGATCGCCTCGACCAGCATCTCGAGGTCGTCGGGGTCTCGCGCCAGCCGGTCCACCCGGCTCTTCAGCATCTCGTCGAAGAGCTGGTCGAACTCGGGGTTCACGTGCTCACTCGTCTCGGCCAGGCGGCCCTGCAGGGTGTCCGCCTCGAGGATCCCCACCTCGTCGTAGAAGCGGTTGAAGAAGCGCACGTGGCGGGCCTCGTCAGCGATCTGCGTGCAGAGGAACACGCGCATCTCCTCGGTGGGCGCCGCGCGCATCATCGGCCCGAGCTCCTCGGCCACCTTCTGCTCGCCGATGAAGAACGACGACAGCCCGTACATGCGCTGGAAGCGCTCCTGCTCGGGGATCCGCTCGTGCCAGTCGATGCGGTCCTGGGTGAAGTCGATGTCCTGGGTGGCCCACTGCTGGCGCTCCCAGAGGCTGTAGAGCTGCTCGTAGGTGAGCAGGTTGACCTCGCCCCGATCGGCGGACTCAAGCAGCGCGGGGTCGGAGGTGGCCTGGAAGTCCTCGCGCTCGGTCCGCCGGATGACGCTGTCGCTCACGTCAGTTCCCTTCTCCGCTCGGTGGAGGGCGCAGCGTACCAAGCACTGGCTGGCCAGCCAGTCAGGGCCCCGGGGGCTCGGCCGTCAGGGGCCCGGCTCAGCCGTCGCCTCGATCCGCACGCGGTTGCCGGGACCGGTGGGCGTGCCCACCACAGCGTCGCCGGGTCGCAGCCCGTCGATCGTCGTCGACACCGAGCCCAGGCCGCCGCTCACCCTGATCGTCTCGCCCTCGAAGGTGAGCCCGTACGGGCGTCCGTCGGTCGAGCGCAGCTCCACGCGAATCGAGATGAACGCGGGCACGCGGACCACGCGCGGCGAGATCCGGCCGCCCTCGCCCGTGAACAGCGCCAGCGTGCGGGCCGGCTCCTCGTCGCCCGCCCCGCCGGGCTGGTCCTCGGGCGAGGTGGGCGGCTGGGGCTCGGGCTCCGGGGCCTCGGCCTCGTCCGTCTCGGCCTGGGGCGCCTCGGTCTCCGCCTCGGTCGCCTGCGTCTCCGCGCCGGTCTCCGTGGCCGTGGGCGCCGGCTGCGCCTCGGTCGTGGCCGCCGGCTCCTCCTCGTCGCCGCCGCACGCAGCGAGCGCCACGAGGAGCGCCAGCACCAGGGCGAGCGGCCGGCGCCGCGTCACGCGCTGAAGGTCCCGCCCGGCTCCAGCACCTCCACCCTGGACGACGTCCTCGACTCGACGTCCGACTTGTACGCCTGCACGTCGGTCTCGATCGGCGGGAAGGTGTCGTAGTGGCACGGGATCACCGTGCCCGCGCCGATGAGCTCGGCGGCCGTGACCGCGTCGATGCGGTCCATCGTGTAGTGGCCGCCGATGGGGACGAGCGCCACGTCGATGGGGTTGCCGCCCCCGGCGATCAGCTTCATGTCGGAGAAGAGCGCGGTGTCGCCGAGGTGGTAGACGGTCTTGCCGCCGATGCCGATCAGCAGGCCCGTGGCGGTGCCGGGCGAGCCCTTCGGCGTGGTCGAGGTGTGCCAGGCCGGCACGAGCTTGACCCAGCCCCAGTCGAACTTGACCGTCCCGCCGATGTTGGGATCGCTCACGTTCTCCACGCCGGCCTCACCCAGCTCGTTCGTTATCTCCGGGACCGCCACGACGTGCGCTCCCGTGCGCTTGGCGATGTCCTCCGCGTCGCCCAGGTG
Source organism: Thermoleophilaceae bacterium (assembly GCA_050693815.1). Lineage (GTDB taxonomy): Bacteria > Actinomycetota > Thermoleophilia > Solirubrobacterales > Thermoleophilaceae > JACVRW01. Next base: position 2,728 of record JBOGXS010000263.1, read on the forward strand.
GTCGGCGTGGCCGTGGGTCAGGAGGATGTGCGTCGGGTCGACCTCGTCGGCGCTCGCCGCCGCCTTGGGGTTGCCGGTCAGGAAGGGGTCGATGAGGACGCGCGCGTCGTCCTCGCTGAGCTCGAAGCAGGCATGGCCGAGAAAGCGGATGTCCATGGTCAGGCGTCTCCGGGATCGGGTTCGGGTTCGTCGAGCTCGCGGGCGAGCTCCCAGCCGACGGCCACGCCGACGAGCATGCCCATCCGCGTCTCCTCGGCCAGCAGGGTGTCGATGCGCTGCACGCGGGCGGCCTCGTCGGGCTCGGCCGCCGCGGAGCGCACCTGCGAGCGGTGGGCGTCGCCGAACCAGCCCCCCTCCTCGAGCGCGTGCGCCAGCACGCGCTGGAGCTGGGGCGCCAGCGCGGAGAGGGTCCGCTCGGCCCCAGCGAAGCGCTCGGGGTCCGAGAGCGCCCGTACGGCAGCCTCCACCTGCTCGTCCGTGAACACTCTCGGGATACTGGCACGGTGAAAGCGATCAGGCTCACCACCCTCTCGCACGGCGCGGGCTGCGCCTGCAAGCTCCCGGCCGCGGAGCTCCAGCCGCTGCTCGCCGACCTGCCGCGCGCCGGCGACGGCCGCCTCCTCGTGGGCGCCGAGACGGCCGACGACGCCGCGGTGTACCGGGTCTCGGACGACCTGGCCCTGATCTCGACCGCCGACTTCTTCACCCCGATCGTCGACGATCCCTTCGACTTCGGCCGCATCGCCGCGGCCAACGCGCTGTCGGACGTCTACGCGATGGGGGGCACCCCGCTGATGGCGATCAACCTGGTGGCCTGGTCGCTCGAGGAGCTCGGCGCGGGGCCGCTGCGCGAGGTGCTGCGCGGCGGCGCCGAGGTGGCCGACCGCGCGGGCATCCCGATCGCCGGCGGCCACTCGATCGACGACCGCGAGCCGAAGTACGGCCTGGCGGTCACGGGGCACGTGCACCCGGACCGGGTGGTGCGCAACTCGACCGCGAAGGCCGGCCACGAGCTTTTCCTCACCAAGCCGGTCGGAGGCGGCGCGGCGTCGACGGCGATGAAGCGCGGCGCGGCCCCGCCGGAGCTGGCGCGGGCGGCGACCGAGACGATGGCCGCCCTCAACCGGGAGGCCGCTCAGGACGCCCTGGGGGCGGGCGCGAGCGCCATGACCGACGTGACCGGCTTCGGGCTGCTCGGCCACCTGCGCGAGCTCGCCACGGCCAGCGGGGTGGCGGCCGAGGTGGAAGCCGAGGCGGTGCCGGCCATCCCGGGCGTGCTCGACCTGCTGGCGGGAGCCGAGCCGCCCATCGCAGGCGGCACGCGGCGCAACCGCGCCTGGGTCGAGGAGGTCGCGGAGTTCGCGCCCGCCGTGCCCGAGGAGCGGCGCTGGCTGCTCTGCGACGCGATGACCTCCGGTGGCCTGCTGGTGGCGGCGCCGGCAGGCTCCAACGCGCTGGGCACGCGCATCGGGCGCCTCGTCGAGGGCGAGCCCGGCCGGATCGGTGTGGGCTGCTCGGCCGCAGGCCGGTCCTGATGCTGTCTCGAGACGCCGTGCTCCCCGCGCTCAGCCGCCCGCTCGTCGTGCCGCTGACCACCCGGATTCGTGACATCCCTACCGAGGTGCGGCTCGACGAGGGAGACGGCCTTCCGCAACCGTGTGTCGCCTCGCTCGACAACGTCCAACCGCTCGCGGCTTCGTTGCTCGTGGAGCAGGTGTCCGAGCTGCGGGCCGAGCGCATGGACGAGGTGTGCACCGCGCTCGCGGTGGCCACCGGCTGCGACTAGCACATCCGGCCGAGCTGCGACTAGCTGGGAGCCTTGCGGGTGAACGCCGGCAGCACCAGGCCGAGCCCGGCGCCCACCGCCCCGCCGCCCACCGCGGCGCCGATGTTCGCCTGCTCCTCGGCCAGCGAGAGCAGCACGAGCACGATCGCCACGACGTAGACGCCGAGCAGGTCGTTCTCGCGGTCCTCGCCGCGCCGGGCGGCGAGGCGGTCGTCCACGAGCCACGCGCAGAGCAGCCCAAGCGCGGCCCCGTTGGCGCCGAAGGCCGTGAAGGCCTCGGTGTTCGTGAACAGCGGCGGCGTCTCGGCGTAGGCGACCACGGCCATCCCCGCCGCTCCGGCCAGCACGAAGACCGCGATCACCGGCAGGGGCCCGAAGCGCCGCTCCAGCAGCGTGCCGAAGATCGCCGTGGCCAGCAGGGCCACGAACGCGTACCCGATGTTGTCGGCGAACAGGAACGGGGCGGCGAAGAAGCGCCAGACCTCCTCCGCCACCGGCACCGCCAGATAGCCGAGATCGAGCGTCTGGTCGGCTTGGAAGACAAGCGCCGAGAGCAGGCAGGCCACGAGGAGGGCGAAGGTGGCGTACGGCCTCGCCTCCGGCGCCACGCCTGCGATCTCCTCGGAGCGGAACCGCGGCAGCGTCGGCCGCCGCCGGACCTTGCGCTTGGGCTCCGCCTCGCCCCCGGAGCGGTCCAGCTTAGGGGCGCGCTTTCGCACCCGCTGGCCGCAGTACGGGCACTCCGTGACGTACGGGCTCACCTCCGAGCCGCAGTTCCGGCAGACGACGAACAGGTCCGGCTGGGACACTCCCTTTCAGACTACCCGGCCGGGAAACCCCGATCCGCGCGCACTCGGCCGAGCCGAGTGCTTGCGGCCAAGCGCCGATCCGTGCGGCCTACTCCCCCGCGGTCTCCGCGGCCTCCGGGACGCTGGCGTCCACGATCTCGCGCACGACCTCCTGGAGGTCGTGGTTGGTGTCGAACACCACGGTCTGGCGGGCCGAGCCGGTGCCGTTCTCGAGGATGTCCTCGAGCCCGTCGAACTCGTCGACCGAGCCGACCTCCTCGGAGTGCGGGCGCAGCCGCTCCATCAGGCGCCGCGCCAGCTCGTCCGCCCCGACCCGGTCGGTGCTGGGCAGGTCCACCAGCTCGCCCTCGAGGCCGTGCCGCGCGGCCAGCCACTTGTTCTCGTCGAGCATCTCGTACGGGTAGCGCGACAGCTCCTTGCCCGCCTCGTGGTGCTCGGCCAGCTCCTTGACCATCGCCTGGATCAGCGCCGCGATGGCCAGCGTGTGCTCCACGCGCGTCTGGGAGTCCATGGCCCGGATCTCGACGGTGCCGAAGTTCGGGTGGGGGCGGACGTCGTACCAGAGGTAGGTGTAGTCGCGGATCACCTTGGTGGTCTCCATGAAGTGGATCCGGCGCACCCAGTCCTCGAAGTCGTCGTAGCGCGGCGGGATGCCCACGCGCGGGAAGGCGCGGAAGATCGGCGTGCGGGTGGACTGCAGGCCGCTGGCCTGGCCGCGCCAGAAGGGCGAGTTGGCCGACAGAGCGAGCAGGATCGGCACGTGCACCCGCATCCCGTTTGCCACGTGGACGGCCTTGTCCGGGTCGTCCAGGCCCACGTGCACGTGGATCCCGAAGATGATCTCCTGGCGCGCCACGAACTGCAGGCCCGCGATCAGGTCGCGGTAGCGGGGCCGGGAGACGATGCGCTGGTCCTCCCACATGGCGAAGGGGTGCGTGCCCGCGGAGCCGATCGCCAGCCCCCGCTCGTTCGCCACCCGCTGCACGAGGCGGCGCAGCGCGCGCAGCTGGAAGCCCGCCTCGCGCGTGTCCGAGCAGGGCTCGGTGGCGATCTCGCAGACCGACTCCATCAGCTCGGGCTTGACCTCGCCGTCCTTCTCGATGTGGTCGAGGGACTCGAGCAGCCCCTCGATCGAGCTCGCGAGGTCGAGCGTCTCCTGATCCACGATCATGAGCTCTTCCTCGATCCCAAGGGTGTACGAGGGGCCCGTGAAACGGTGCTCCACGGAGGGGATCGTAGCCACGGGTGAGGTTCGATCAGGCAGGCGGTATAACCCCTGCATGACACTCGGCTACGACGGCAAGCTCTACATCCTCGCGTTCGATCACCGCGGGTCCTTCCAGAAGAAGATGTTCGGGATCGAGGGCGATCCGTCCGAGGAGCAGACGGCCACGATCTCGGACGCCAAGCACCTGATCTTCGAGGGGATGCTCAACGCCGTCGACAAGGGCGCCGAGCCCGGGGTGACGGGCGTGCTCGTGGACGAGCAGTTCGGCGCGCCGAAGGACGTGCCGGGGGACGCCAAGCAGCGCGGCCTGCTGCTGGCCATGCCCGTGGAGAAGTCCGGGCAGAACGAGTTCGACTTCGACTACGGCAACGACTTCGGCGCCCACATCGAGCGGTTCGACCCCGACTTCGCCAAGGTGCTGGTCCGATACAACCCCGAGGGCGACGCGGAGATGAACGACCGCCAGGCCGAGCGCCTCAAGCGCCTCTCGGACTGGCTCCACGAGAACGACCGCCGCTTCCTCTTCGAGCTGCTCGTACCCGCCGAGGACACGCACCTGGAGAAGGTCGACGGCGACGAGGACCGCTACGACGCCGCGCTGCGGCCCGAGCTGATGCGGAAGGCGATCGTCGAGCTGCAGGACGCCGGCGTGGAGGCCGACGTCTGGAAGATCGAGGGCATCGACACGCAGGAGGACTGCGAGCGGATCGCCCAGACCGCCCGGCGCGACGGCCGCGACGGCGTGATCTGCGTGGTGCTCGGCCGCGGCGCGAACGACGACAAGGTGGAGCACTGGCTGCGCCAGGGCGCCCCGGTCGAGGGCTACGCGGGCTTCGCGATCGGTCGCACGATCTGGTGGGACGCCCTCAAGGGATTCATCGACGGGGACCTCGAGCGCGACGCCGCCGCGGAGCAGATCGCGGACAACTACCTGCGCTTCGTGCGGGTGTACGGCGAGGCCGCACGGGAGCCCGCCACCGCCTAGCGGGAGCCCGCCACGGCCCGGCGGGAGCCCGCCACGGCCCGGCGGGAGCCCGCCACCGCCGAAATAACGCTGGTAGCCTTCCCGGCCGCATGCGGATGCGTCAGTCGCTGGCCCAGTTCGAGGATGCCTTCCGGGAGGAGGCGGCCGAGTCGATCGTCCGCCGCGAGCGGCTGCGCAAGCAGGCCGTTCACCGCTCCCGCACCCGCCGGGTCGAGCGTCAGCGCAAGCAGGGCAAGCTGCGGTTCACGCTGCTGACGCTCTCGATCGTCCTCACCGCGGTTGTGGTGACGATCGTCATGTTCGAGACGCTGGCGATGCTCGCCGGCTGAAACGACTCGGCTCGTCGACGCCCTCCTCGCCCGAGCCGGCGCGATCCTCCTGGATCTCGACGTAGACCTCCTTGCGGAAGACCGGCACGGCGCGGGGCGCCTCGATGCCGATCCTCACCTTCTCCCCCATGATCGCGAGCACCGAGACCTCGATGTCATCGCCGATCATGATGCTCTGGTTTCCCTTGCGCGTTAGGACGAGCACGTCCGGCGCCTCCCCTGCCCTGGACAGCGATGCGGCCCCCCACTAAAGCAAGCGCGGCCGCCGGGCGCAATAGCCATCCGCGCGCACTCGGCCGAGCCGAGTGCTTGCGGTGGCGGCATCCGCGCGCACTCGGCCGAGCCGAGTGCTTGCGGCACGGCGGGATCCCGCGTTGCTAGTGTCCGCCGCCGTCTTGGCACGGAGATCGCTCAAGCCTCAGCTCAACCAGATCAGGACCTGGGTCCGGCAAGGCCGCACCGACGCCTGGCTCGCCCACCAGCTCGAGGTCTCGGTGGGGGACATCCGCTCCTTCAAGCGCGAGCACGAGCTGGTCCCCGACGAAGGGGGCGCCGACGGCGACGAGGGCTTCGGCTCCGTCACCGACGAGCCCGACCTGCGCGCCGAGGACGACGCCCTGGTGGCGGCCGCGCTCGAGGCCGAGCAGGAGGACGAGGACGAGGACGAGGAGTCGGTCGACGACGAGGACTCCGACGAGGAGGACCGCCC
>JBOGXS010000264.1:0-6130 GCA_050693815.1 Thermoleophilaceae bacterium
CGGCGACGACGACCGCGACCGTGCCGACCGTGACCGCGATGACGACGACGGCGACGACGATCGCGACAGGAACGCCGACCGCGACGACGGCGACCGCGACGACGACGACCGCGGCGACGGCGATGACGACGACCGCGGCGACGACGACGGCGCCACCAGCGGCGGCTACCGCTGCGGTCGCCCCGGCGCGAGGATCGGCAAGCCGCGCCGGGCGAGCTTTCGTCGGGCCCGTCGCTGGGAGCTGGCGCCCCTCCTCTCGATCCGGCACCTGGCACAGCCGCTGCACCACTCGATCCGCGCCGACGAGGCGTGGGAGCGTTCGACGGGCGAGGGCGTGGGCGTCGCCGTGATCGACACCGGCATCGCCGGAGACCTCGCCGACTTCCGCGACCCGGACGACCCCGACAGCTCGCGGGTGATCGCGACGGCCGTGACGAACCCCTGCGCGACCGACGCCTACGACCACTTCGGCCACGGCACTCACGTGGCGGGCCTGATCGCCGGGAACAGCCTGTATCAGCCCGACAGCCAGCGCGGTCGCTACATGGGAGTCGCCCCCGACGCCGACCTGATCTCCGTGAAGGCGTCGGACGACCGCGGCAACACCACGGTCCTCGACGTGATCTACGGGATCCAGTTCGCGGTGGACCACCGCCACGCGCTGGGGATCCGCGTGGTGAACCTGTCGCTCTCCTCGACCGTGCCGCAGTCGTACAGGACCGACCCGCTCAACGCGGCCGTGGAGTACGCCTGGTTCAGCGGCCTCGTGGTGGTGGCCGCGGCGGGCAACGACGGCAGGAGCGCGAACGCGGTCTCCTACGCCCCCGGCAACGACCCGTACGTGATCACCGCGGGCTCCTCCGACACCCGCCAGACTTGGACCAGCGCCGACGACATTCTGGCGCCCTGGTCGAGCCGCGGCGTGACCATGGACGGCGTGGCCAAGCCGGACCTGCTGGCCCCGGGCACCCGCCTCGTGGCCGCGCTCTCGCCGGGGAGCGTCTTCACGCGGCTGTGCCCCACCTGCATCGTGCAGGGTCGCTACTTCCGCGTGAGCGGCACCTCGATGTCGGCCGCCGTCGTCTCGGGCGTGGCGGCGCTGATCCTCGAGGAGCATCCCGACTGGACACCGAACCAGGTGAAGGGGGCCATGCTGTCCACCCTCCGGAACGTGCCGGGGGCGGGTGGCTCGGTCGACGCCGCCGCGGCGCTGGACGGCAGCGGCACGGCCAACGCCGGGCTGGTGCCCAACTCGCTCCTGTCGCCCGAGACGGGGGAGATCGACTGGAGCCGGGCCAGCTTCCGCCGGGCCAGCTTCCGCGACGCGGAGGGCTCCCCGTTCCATGCCTCCTGGAGCCGGGCCAGCTTCCGCTGCGACTGCTCGCTGCTCGAGAGCGGTGACGTGGATCCGAGCCGGTCGAGCTTCCGAGCGGCCACCTTCTCGCGCACCACCGACTTCGCGGAGTAGCCGGATGCGCCTGATGCCCCGCCTCGGCCTCGAAGCGAAGATCTGGCTGTTCAGCGGCCTCGTGGCCGCCGCGGCCGCGGCCCTCTACCTGACCGCGGTGCCCGACCTGGTGGTCGGCCCGCCCCCCGTCGACGTGCCGTGGTGGGTGGTCGCCGCGGGCTTCGCGGCGGCCGAGCGCTGGGTCGTGCACCTGCACTTCCGGCGCAGCACGCACTCGCTGTCGCTCGGGGAGCTGCCGCTGGTCGTCGGGCTGCTCTTCCTGGCCCCGCAGGACCTCGTGCTGGCCGGGCTGGTCGGCTCGGCTGTCGCGCTCGGCCTCGATCGGGAGATCCCGCCCTTCAAGGCGTTCTTCAACGTCGCCCAGTTCACGCTCGGCACTTGCGCGGCGCTGGTCCTGATGGACCTGCTCACCTACGGGCACGACCCGCTCGAGCCGATCGTGTGGCTGGCCGTGTTCGCCGCGGTGTCGGCCAGCACCCTGGTGGCCGACGTCTGCGTGGGGGCGGCGGTGAGCCTGGCCGAGGGCAGCCTCCAGCCGCGGCAGCGCCTGGACATGCTCCTCACCAACTGGACCGTCGCGCTCAGCAACACCTGCCTCGGTCTGGCGGCCACCGCCGTCGTGGCCGCCCGCCCCGAGGCCGGCCTGCTGCTGATCGGTCCGACCGCGCTGCTGCTGCTCGCCTACCGGGCCTACCTGTCCGAGCGGCGCCGCAACTCGGAGCTCGAGTTCCTCTACGAGGCGATGCGCACGCTCTCGCGCTCGTCGGAGATCCAGCCCGAGCTCGAGGCTCTGCTCGAGCGCACGGCCGAGGCCTTCCGCGTGTCCGCGGTGGAGCTGGTGCTGTTCTCCGCCGAGCCGCACCGGTCGGCGCGCTCCTCGCTGGCGCGCGACGGCGGCCGGCGGATGCTCGAGCCGATCCCCGAGCCGCTCGCCGAGCGGCTGCGCCGGCTCGCCGCGGGGCTGACGAGCCCCGCTGAGGTGGCGCAGACCGAGGACATCGAGCTGCGCGAGTACTTCCACTCGCGTGGCATGGAGAGCGGCATCGTGGCGCCGCTGCACGGCGAGGCCGGCTGCGTCGGCCTGTTCGTGGTGGCCGGCCGCGAAAGCGTCGACCGCAGCTTCTCCGAGGAGGACCTGCGCCTGCTCGAGACGCTCACCGGCAACGTCACGGTGGCGCTCCAGTACGACCGCCTCGAGCAGGCGGTGCGCCAGCTCGAGACGCTCCAGCACGAGCTCGAGCGCAAGGCGCTCTACGACTCGCTCACCCAGCTGGCCAACCGCTCGCTGTTCCACAACCGGCTCGAGCACGTGCTGAGGAGCCGGCGCCCGGGCGTGTGCGTGCTGCTGCTCGACATCGACGAGTTCAAGTCGGTCAACGACAGCCACGGCCACCACGCCGGCGACCAGCTGCTCAGGGTCGTAGCCGACCGGCTGCGCGAGTGCGTTCGCGAGGGCGACACCGCGGCGCGCCTGGGAGGCGACGAGTTCGCGCTGCTGCTCGACCGCGCGGGCGGGGAGGCGGACGCGGTCACGGTCGCGGAGCGGCTGCTGCGCGACCTCGAGGGCCGCATCGAGGTGGCCGGCGAGCGGCTGGCCGTGCACGTGAGCCTGGGCATCGCCGTGGGCGTGCCCGGCCACGACGATCCGGACGACCTGCTGCGCCGCGCCGACGTGGCCCTCTACGAGGCCAAGCGCCGTGGCAAGAGCCAGTACTGCTTCTTCGACCCGTCGATGCGCGACATGCTGCGCCAGCGCCGCACGCTGGCGCGCGAGCTCGAGCGGGCGGTCTCGGAGGACGAGCTGACGGTGGTCTACCAGCCGATCGTGTCGCTGGACGACTGCCGCCCGGTGGCGCTCGAGGCGCTGGTGCGCTGGAACCACCCCGAGCGCGGCCTCGTCCCGCCCGGCGAGTTCATCGCCTTCGCCGAGGAGACCGGGGCGGTGGTGCAGATCGGCGAGATCGTGCTGGAGCGCGTGGCCGATCAGGTGGCGGCGCTCGACGTGCCGATCCACGTGAACGTCTGCGCCCCGGAGCTGACCGACTCGAGCTTCCTCGACCGCGTGGACGCGCTGATGGCACGCCACTCGCTGCGGCCCGAGCTGCTCATCTTCGAGGTGACCGAGCGCGTCTTCGTGGACGACGATCCCACGCCGGTGGAGGTGCTCCGCGGGCTGCACGACCGCGGCATGCGCGTGGCGGTCGACGACTTCGGCACGGGCTACTCCTCGCTGGCGTACCTGTCGCGGCTGCCCGTCGACACGATGAAGATCCCGAAGCAGTTCATCGACGACGTGACCGGCGCCCGGGAGCACCACGCGCTCGCTCGTGCGGTGATAGAGCTGGGCTCCGCGCTCGACCTGACGGTGGTGGCCGAGGGCATCGAGCACCCGGACCAGATCGCGGCGCTGCGAGCCTTCGGCTGCGAGTACGGCCAGGGCTTCTACTACGGCCTGCCGACCGACGCGCGGGTGGCGCTGCGGCGCGTGGAGCTGCTGCGCGAAGACGCCCGCGTAGCGTAAGCGACCGGCCAGGAATCAGCGGGGGCCCGGGGGCGTGAGCCCCCGGATGGCATCAGTCAAGCCGCTCGACGAGCATGGCCTGGCCCTGCCCGCCGGCCACGCACATCGTCTCCAGCCCGATCGTCTTGTCGTCGGTCTCGAGCCCGTTCAGCAGCGTGGTCATGATGCGCGCGCCGGTCATGCCGAAGGGGTGGCCGAGCGCGATCGCCCCGCCGTGCGGGTTCAGCTTCTCGAGCGGGATGCCGCACCCGTCCATGATTGGGATGACCTGGGCGGCGAAGGCCTCGTTGAGCTCGACGGTGTCGACGTCGTCGATCGTCATGCCGGCCCGGTCGAGCACGTTCCTGATCGCCCCGATGGGGGCCACGCCCATGTACTCGGGCTCGATGGCGGCCGTGGCCGACGTGACGATCCGGGCGCGCGGCCTCAGGCCGAGCTCGCTCGCCCTCTCGTCCGACATCACGAGCACGGCGGCGGCGCCGTCGTTCAGCGGGCACGAGTTGCCGGCCGTGACCTTGCCGTCCTCCTTGAAGGTCGGGTCGAGCTGCGACAGCTTCTCGAGCGTGGAGCCGGCTCGCGGACCGTCGTCCTTGGCCACCGTGGCGCCGTCGGGCAGCTCCACCGGCACGATCTCGCGGTCGAAGTAGCCGTTCTCCTGCGACTGGACGGCCAGCTCCTGGGAGCGCTGGGCGTACTTGTCCATGTCGGCGCGGCTCACCTCGTAGCGCTCGGCCACGTTCTCGGCCGTCATCCCCATCGCGATGTAGGCGTCCGGGTCGCCGTCCTTGCCCTGGAGCCTCTCGTTCTGGTCCTGCGGCCGCGCTCCCTCGACGGCCTCGTTGTAGCGCGAGACCCACTCCACGCCGGCGGCCACGTAAGCGTGCCCCTGCCCCGCGACCACGGCGTTGGCCGCCTGGCGGATCGCCTCCAGGCTCGAGGCGCAGTAGCGCGACACGGTCGCCGCGTTCACGCCGGTGGGAAGCCTGCCGGACAGCAGGACGATGATGCGGGCCAGGTTGAAGCCCTGCAGGCCCTGGGGCAGGCCCACGCCGCAGTAGAGGTCCTCGATCGAAGCGGGGTCGACCTCGGGGTTGCGCTCGAGGAGCGCGTCGACGACGAAGGCGCCCATCTCGTCGGGCCGCAGCTGGGCGAGGGAGCCCTTGAAGGCCCGGCCGATGGGCGTGCGGACGGCGTCGACGATCACTGGCTGGGGCATGGCCGAAACACTATCCAGCGGCTGTGCGCAAGCGCCCGGCTCGGCCGGGCGCGCAGCGAGCGGTTTGTCCGGCGGCATTTTGGGAGATCAGAATGTCGATGGCGGTCCACGCGCCAGGGAGGGCGGGTGCCACGCGGCGAATGCTCGGCCGGGCCGGGGACCGGCGGCTGGCCGCGCTCGCCGCGGGCGGCGACGAGGCGGCCTTCGAGGCGATCTTCGAGCGCCACCACCGCGGGCTGCTGTCGTTCTGCCGCCACCTGCTGGGGTCGCTCGACGAGGCCGAGGACGCCCTCCAGCACACCTTCGCGGCCGCTTACCGGCAGCTCGTCTGGGGCGAGCCGCCGGAGCACCTCCGGGCCTGGCTGTACGTGACCGCCCGCAATCGCTGTCTCGACCTGCTCCGCGGGCGCCGCGAGCTGCCCGTGGACGCGGGGCCGGTCTCCACGGCGGGACTGTCCGAGGAGGTCGAGCATCGCAGCGACCTGCGCGAGCTGGTCGGCGACATCGGCCGCCTCCCCGACGACCAGCGCGCAGCCCTCGTCCTGTCCGAGCTCGAGGACCTCGCGCACGCCGAGGTGGCGCGGGTGCTGGGCTGCCGGCGCGAGAAGGTGCGAGCGCTCGTGTTCCAGGCCCGGTCGGCGCTGGCCGGCTGGCGCGCGGCGCGCGCGCTGCCGTGCCGTGAGGTGCGCGAGGAGATCGCGGTGGCCCGCGGGGGCGCGCTTCGGCGCGGGCACCTGCGGCGCCACCTGAAGCTGTGCTCGGACTGCGCGGCCTTCCGCGATGACGTGGATCGCCAGCGCCGCCGCCTGGCCGTCCTGATTCCGGTGGTGCCCGTGCTGGGGCTGCAGGACCGCGTGCTGGAGGCCGCGCTGGGGGCGGCCGCGGGCGGCGACGAGGCGGCCTTCGAGGCGATCTTCGAGCGCCA
>JBOGXS010000265.1:0-3663 GCA_050693815.1 Thermoleophilaceae bacterium
GCTCTTCCGCGATCCGGGCCGCGTGCAGGGGCCCAGCGCCCCCAAACGGGACCAGCGCCAGGTCCCGGGGGTCGATTCCCCGCTCAACGGTCACCACCCGCACCGCCTGGGCCATCTCCACGCTCGCCACCCTCGCCACACCGGCGGCCGTCTCCTCGACCGACAGGTCCAGCTGGCCCGCCAGCTCGCCCAGCGCCTTCCCGGCGGCGTCGAAGTCCAGCTCCACCCCGCCGGCGAGCGGCGAGCCGGCATCCAGGTAGCCCAGCAGCAGGTTGGCGTCGGTCACCGTCGGGCGTTCGCCGCCCTTGCCGTAGCAGGCGGGCCCTGGGTCGGCGCCCGCGGATTCGGGGCCCACGCGCAACGCCCCTCCGGCGTCCCGCCAGGCGATCGACCCACCGCCGGCGCCCACCGTGTGCACGTCGACCATCGGCAGCGCCAGCGCTCGCCCACCGACCTCGCGGCCGTGGCCCACCGCCGCCGCGCCGCCGAGCGCCAGCGAGACGTCGCACGACGTTCCGCCCATGTCGAGCCCGACCGCGGCGCTCGCCCCGGCCCGCTCCGCGACCCGGGCGCAGCCCACCGCGCCCCCCGCCGGGCCCGAGAGCACGGTCCACGAGCCGTGGCGGGCGGCCGTGGCCGCGCCGGCCGTCCCGCCGCTCGAGAGCATCACCTCCGGCGCGGGCAGGCCGGCCTCCCGGGCGCGCTCGCCGAGCCGCTCCAGGTAGCCGCGCAGCAGGGGGGAGAGCGCGGCGTCCACGATCGTGGTCGCGCAGCGCTCGTACTCGCGGAACACGCCGGCCGTCTCGTGCGACGTCGACACGTGCACCGGGCCGAGCTCCTCGCCCACGATCTCCTCCGCACGGCGCTCGTGGCCCGGGTGGCGAAAGCCCCACAGCAGGCAGACCGCAACCGCCTCGCAGTCGAGCTGCGCGAGGGACCCGAGTGTGGCTCGGAGGCCGTCCTCGTCGAGCTCGCGCAGCACCCCGTCCGGGCCTGTGCGCTCGGGCACGGGCACGCGCAGCTCCACGGGCACGAGCGGGGGAGGGTGGCCGGCGCAGAGCCGGTACAGCTCGGGGCGCGCCTGGCGGCCGAGCTCCTCGAGGTCGGTGAAGCCCTCGGTGGCGAGCAGCGCGGTTCGCGCCACCCGTCCCTCGAGCAGCGCGTTCGTGCCGACGGTCATGCCGTGCACGAAGCGCTCCACGTCGCCGGCCTGGGCGCCCGCCGCGTCGAGCGCCTCGGCCACCGCCTCCATCACGCCCTCGGACTGATCGCCCGGGGTGGTGGGCGACTTGCCGGTGACCAGCTCGCCGGTGAGCAGCGCGGCATCGGTGAAGGTGCCGCCGACGTCCACCCCGAGGATCATCGGGGCGGACCGTAAACGGTCCGCGCGCACCCGGCCGAGCCGGGTGCTTGCGGCACGGCGCAGCGCGAACTCAGGCCGCTACGACGTCGAACTCGTCGTCGAGGTGCTTGTGCGACGGGCAGTACTTGCTTCCCGGCAGCGGCACGCGCTGGCACGCGGTCCCTTTGCGCGTGCTCGCGTGGCAGCAGACCGGGCTCCCGTCGAACGTCACGCCCTCCCGCAGCTGGCTGTCAACGTACTCGACGGCCAGCCTGATGTGCCGCTCGCACGTGTGGTACACGCGCAGCTGCTCGCCGATCGGGAAGTAGTGGCGCACGTCGCAGAACAGCGTGCGAACCGGTTTCGCGAAGTAGTGCCGGTCGAGCGCCAGGCGCTCCATGGACCTCTCGCACGCCCTCAGGAACCGCTGTCGCGTGACGGCCACGTCCTCCCCCCTGCCGGGGACGACGTCGCCGGCCATCTCGCGATAGAGCGAGCGACTGAACTGGTACATCGGGCCTCCCTTACCCTCCTGCAGTTGGCATGCCTTGCCTTGTGCTGTGCGGCGATCTGCTCCCTCTAACGCGCTCAATGTTGAGATCGCGTTAAACCGACTGGACAGTCAGTTAGCTCATTCCCTCAAGCCATGTGCGGGAAACCACATGGCGCGTTAGGGTGCCGACATGCCCTCCCTCCTCGACCTCACCGCCCAGGGCGACGTCGCCACGATCGACGACGACGCCCACCTCAACCGATCGACGACGCTGATGCTCCCGCAGCAGCTCTACGAGCTCTGGGAGCGCCAGCAGTGGCAGTCGCAGGCGATCGACCTCGAGCGCGACAAGGAGCAGTGGGCCGCGCTCCCCGACGAGGAGAAGGAGGAGCACCTGTGGGGGCTGAGCTCCTTCTTCGTGGGCGAGGAGCGGGTGACGACGCAGTTCTCCGGCCTCGTCATGGCCTACGAGGACGAGCAGGAGGAGGCCTTCCTCACCACCCAGCAGGTGGACGAGGCCCGTCACATGCAGTTCTTCGACCGCTACTACCGCGAGGTCATGGGCGTCGACCACGAGCTCATCCAGGAGCGCCTCGCCCACGTGCGCGGCGACGTGACCGACGCGTTCGTCGAGCTGTTCGACGAGCGCCTGGTCGAGACGGGCCGGCGGCTGATCGCCGACCCCTCGGACATCGAGGCGAAGGTCGACTTCGTGACCACCTACCACATGGTCATCGAGGGCACGCTGGCCCTGACCGGCCAGCACTTCATGCTCGACTACTACGAGCGCAACGAGCTGATGCCCGGCTTCGCGGAGGGCTTCGAGAAGATCGCCCGCGACGAGCACCGGCACGTGGCCTACGGCACCTGGTTCCTGCAGCAGAAGTGCGCCGATCCCGCCCTGCGCGAGCGCGTCCAGCGCACGATCTCGGAGCTGCTCCCGCTGGCCGCCGGCGTGCTGGTGCCGCCCGGCTACAGCCTGGGCGACGACTACGAGTTCTTCGGCTACAGCTCGCAGCAGCAGGCCGAGTTCGCCTTCAGGGCGCTGAGCCGACGCCTCAAGGTGATCGGGGTTTCTCTGCCTGGCCGCGAGCATCCGGCTCGGCCGGATGCGAGCGGATCGCCTACTGCATCGGCTGCATGAGCCAGTCCATGCGCCGGCGCGCGTAGACGAGCGGCTCACCGCGCTCGATCCTGCCGGTCTCGAGGTCGCCGATCAGGATCGTGTGGTCGTAGCGCACGAAGTTCTCGGCGCGCCGGCAGCGCAGGTAGGCGAGCGTGCCCGTGAGCTCCGGCACGTCGGCGTCCCAGCGCCACTCGCGGCCGGCGAACTTGTCGGGCGACTCGCGGTCGGCGAAGCCGTGGGCCACCGCGATCTCGTCCGAGCGCAGGAGGTGGACGCCGAAGCGCTCGCAGGCCGCCAGCGCCGCGTGGCAGCGCGACCGGTGCCAGACCGACACGAGCAGCGACGGAGGGTGGGCGCTGTAGGAGGTGAGCGCGGTGGCGGCGATGCCGCAGGGCCGGCCGTCGGGGCGGCGCGCGGTGATCACCGCGACTCCCGAGGCGAGGTGGGTCATGGCCTCGCGGAAGAGCTGCTCTAGATCCATCGCTCGAAGCGCGGCTCGGCGCCCGCTCCCACAAGCGTGTGCATGCCGTCGAGCGCCGGGTCGACCTCGGGGTGGTCGGTGCGCTGGTGGGCGCCCCGGCTCTCCTCGCGGGCGAGGCAGGAGGCGGCGATCAGGCGAGCGAGCGGGAAGGGGTCGCCGAGCAGCTCGCGCAGGCCGGCGGCGTGGCGCTGCAGGCCGGCGTGGCGCCACAGGGCGGCCCG
>JBOGXS010000266.1:0-3321 GCA_050693815.1 Thermoleophilaceae bacterium
GCCGGCCGCATGCAGGGCGCGCGCGGCGCTGAGCGCGCCGCGGGCGCGGCCGTCCCCGACGATGAGGGCGCGCATGGATGAGTCCCTGCGGTGCACGTGACCCCTGCCCGGGAGGCTAGCCCAGTCGCCCCCGCCACCGGCACGTTAACCTCGCCGCAGCTGTGCGGGATCTGCGGCACGCTGCGGCTCGACGGCGCACGCGTGGATCGTCGTGCGGCCGAATGCCGTCGAGCTCCTCTCCGAGCTGGCCGACTACTGGCGCTCCCAGCTCGCCCCGCCGGTCCTCACGATAATGGCGGCGGCGGCCCTGCTGCCGGGCCCGGTCGGCCGCGCGTCGCGGCGGGGACTGGGCCTCTACGCGCTCGCGCTCGCCGGCGCGGCGGCGGGTGCGCTGCCACGGGCCCACCCTCGCCGGGAGGCGGCGCTCGTACCGGTCGCGCTCGCCACGATGCACCTCCTCTGGGGGGCCGGATTCCTGGCCGGCTCGGCGCGCTTCGGCCCGCCGGTGGCGGCGCTGCGCCACGTGGTGAGGGCCTGAGCAGGCGGCGTGGCACCCTCTGCGGCTGCGTCCGCTTCGATCTATCCCACTCTCGTCCACCGCCCGGAGCGGCGGCCGGATCGGGTCGGCGCCAGGCGCCGGTACGCGCGTCGGAGGACCGGCCGGGCGCGGCGGCGATAGACGTACCCCAGCGCGGAACGCGGACGCCGGCTGTAGGAGCGGATGCCCTGGTGTCGACGTTCGGAGGTCGAGAAGCGGCGCTTGTGCTCCATGTCGTCCCCGAGGAACTCGTGCGCCTCGAGGCCGAGCTCGAAGCAGCGCTGGATGACCGATACGCGCAGCGCCATCCCTGGCCCGAACCGTGCCCACGACTCGTCGTAGGCAGTCTTGAGCAGCCAGTAGCGGTCCGCGTGCACGAGCGCGAGGTCGAACGCCACGAGGCGCCCCTCGAGCTTGAGCGTGGAGAAGCGAAGCTCGCCGGAGGCGTGGAACCGCTCGGCCAGGCGGCGGTAGAACGCCTCCGTGCGCGTGTCGGAGATGATCGCGGTGGCGGCCTTGCCCTTCCAGCCGCGCGCCTCCAGCTCGAGGCCGCGCTGAAGCTCGCGGGACAGGTCGTCGGGAGGCCCGATGGGGGCAAAGCGAGCGCCGTGCTCGCGCTCCATCTTGCGCCGCCTGCGGACAATCTCACGGAACCGCCCGCCCCGCTCCGCGAGGTAAGCGGCGAGGGTCCCGCTCGTGTCGACGATCGGTGAGACGTGCTGAGGCTCCCTGTGCACCAGCCGGCGGCGCTCCGCGGACGCTCGACAGAGCGCCGCGAGCGCGGGATCGCCGTCGGGCACGCCGAAGAGCTCGACCTCCACGGCATGCGTGTCGAGCGTCGCGGCGAGCACCTGCTCCAGCGCCGCGCGGTCGGCAGCCAGCGGACAGAACAGCGGGGTGTGCAGGTTGGCCAAGGAGCGCAGTGCACCTCCCTCCCGCCGGAGCGGTAGGACCGCGGCAAGCTCGTCGCCCCGCCACAGCACGCACACCGCCAGGCCCCCCGCGTTCCCGAACGCATTCCACCAGCAGTCGAACCAGGCATGGCTCGAGAAGGGCGTGCCGTCGCGCTCGGCGAGGGCGTCCCACGCTTCGGCGAGCGTTCCGAGCCGCTCGGGGTCCTCGATCCACTCGACCGTCCCGCCCACTGCCGGCACGTTAGGCCAACCGACGCCCGTATCCTGGACACGCAGAGAGGTATCGTGCCCGCCTGCAACCACCGTAGAGTGCAGCGCGTGGGCGCCCTTCTGAAGCTCCTCTACTGGCTCGCCGTCCTGGCGATCTCGCTCGCGTTCGTGGTCGGGCTGATCCTCTTCTTCGAGTCGCGCGACCAGTCGTCGGTGGAGCGGTCCGCCGGCGGGGCCGGCCTCAGAGCCAGCTGAGCTCCCTCTCACGAGCGGCGCCTGACGCGCGACGCCTCACGCCGAACCTGCCGGGCGAACACGATGATCCGCTCGGCCGCGCTGTAGAGCGGGTGGCAGGCGCTCAGCATCAGGCGTCGGTGGCCCACCGGGTCGAGCACCGAGAGGTCCTGGTCGTCCACGATCTTCGTGCGCTCCACGCGGTAGACGAAGCGGCCGTCGGGCATGTCCACCACGATGCGCCGGCCGCGCCGGAGGTCGTCGATGTCGCGGAAGGGCGCGCCGTAGGTGGTGCGGTGCCCGGCGATCGCCGTGGTGCCGCGCTCGCCGGGCAGGGGGGTCTCCGGGTAGTGGCCCGGGCCCTTTCGCAGGCTTTCCGTGTCGGTGCCCTCGACCACGTAGTCGGACACCCCGATGGCCGGGATCTCGATGCGCGCGATCGCGTCGCCCTTCAGCGGCTCGCGCCTGATCACCCGCTGTGGCGGGTCGAACAGCGCGTCCTCGAGCTCGGCCTGCTCGCGCTGGGCCACGAAGGCGGAAACCGGCTCCTGCCAGAGCAGGGTGACCGCCGCGTCGGTGATGAGGAGCCCGCCGCTCACCATCATCACGGACGCCACGAAGCGCAGCACTGCCCGCATGCGACGGAGGGTAATACGCTTCCGGCGTGACAGAGACCACAACGGCCCCAACCACTCACGCGAACCTCCTCGCCTGGGTGGACGAGGTGGCCGAGCTGACCCAACCCGACTCGATCCACTGGTGCGACGGCTCCGCGGAGGAATACGACGCGCTCTGCCGGGCGCTCGTGGAGGCGGGCACCTTCGAGCGGCTCTCCGACGCCAAGCGCCCCAACTCCTACCTGGCTCGCTCGGACCCGGGCGACGTGGCGCGGGTGGAGGACCGGACGTTCATCTGCTCGGAGCGCGAGGAGGACGCCGGGCCGACCAACCACTGGCGCGACCCCGGCGAGATGCGCGACACCCTGAGCGGCCTGTTCCGGGGCTCGATGAGCGGTCGCACGCTGTACGTGGTGCCCTTCTCGATGGGACCGCTGGGCTCGCCGATCGCCCACATCGGCGTGCAGCTGACCGACTCCGCCTACGTGGCGGTCTCGATGCGGATCATGACCCGCATGGGCGCCGGGGCGCTCGAGGTGCTGGGCGACGAGGGCGAGTTCGTGCCCTGCCTGCACTCCGTCGGGGCCCCGCTCGAGGAGGGCGAGGAGGACGTGCCCTGGCCCTGCGACGCGGACAACAAGTACATCGTCCACTTCCCCGACACGCGCGAGATCTGGTCCTACGGCTCGGGCTACGGCGGCAACGCGCTGCTCGGCAAGAAGTGCTTCGCGCTGCGGATCGCCTCGGTGATGGCGCGCGACGAGGGCTGGCTCGCCGAGCACATGCTGATCCTCAAGCTGACCTCGCC
>JBOGXS010000267.1:0-17531 GCA_050693815.1 Thermoleophilaceae bacterium
GCGCGAGGTCCCGCTGCTCCCGTCCCAGGCCGCCGCGGACCTGCTGCCCAAGCTGCGCGAGGGCACGCCGTTCGTGTTCGGCGCGGGACGCTGGCAGTGCTTCCCGGTGGCGGAGTTCCACGAGACCAACGACCGCAATCTGTGGCAGGGCGCGACGCGCGGCCTCCAGCTCTGGAAGGGGGAGAGCTTCAACCGGTACGACCCGCACGGGACCGAGGCACGCCTGTGTCCCGCAAGTCCGGCGGCGCTCAAGAAGGCGCGCAAGCCGAAGCCCGGCGGGCAGTCGATGCTGGCCGCGCAGGTCCCGACGGCGAAGCGCGCGGCGGCCGTGGCCGCCGAGATCGACGGCCCGCGGGTCGCCTTCCGGGACGTCACGCGGGCGACCGACTCGCGGACGGTCATCGCCGCCCTCATCCCGCCGCGCACGTTTCTGACCAATAAGGCGCCATACCTCGCCTTCGTGGATGGCGACGATCTCGCCCGTGCCTGCTGCCTCGGCCTCATGAACAGCCTCCCCGTCGATTGGCAGGCGCGCCGGTTCGTCGAGATCAACCTGAACTTCTTCATCCTCGAGCTGCTCCGGCTGCCCCCGCTCGACGACGCGGCCTACATCGCAATCGCCAAGTCGGCCGCCCGGCTGTCCTGCGTCGACGATCGCTTCGCGGCCTTCGCCAAGGCGACCGGCACGGAGCACGGACCGCTGAGCGCCTCCGAGCGCGACGAGCTCCTGATCGAGATCGACGCCCAGGTGGCGCACGCCTGGACGCTCGACGAGGGAGAGCTCGACACGATTCTCGGCGACTTCACCCTCGATGCGGTCCCGCAGGGCTATCGCGACGCGCTGAGGGCCAGGCTTGCGGAGTTGCGCTCCGGCACGGCCTCGTGAACGGCCGGCCCGACCTGCTCGACAACCTGCGCGCGGGCGCCAGCCACGCGGACGGGCTCGCCTACCTCACGCACGACATCCCGGACGAGCACGAGCTGTCGGTGGCGGTCGGCTACGTGAACCTCGGCGGCCTCCACCGCCTGGCGGCGGCGGTCGGCGAAGCCCGCCAGGTCCGGCTGATGCTCGGCGCCGAGCCCGATCCCGGACTTGGGGCGCCGCTGCCGCTCAACCGCTTCGAGCTCCAGGTCGCCGCTCTGCGCGGCGAGCGCGATTTCTCGCGCTTTCCCCCGAGCCGCGCGGCGAAGCGGCTCGTGGAGGTCCAATCCTGGCTCACCAGCTCCGAGGTGGAGGTGCGCCGCTATGTCACGCGCTTCCTGCACGGCAAGGCCTACCTGTTCGGGAGTATGGAGGACCCTCGCGCCGCGCTGGTCAGCTCCGCGAACCTCACCGGCGGCGGTCTCGTCGACAACCTCGAGCTTGGGCTGGTGGACTACAACGTCGGCCCGAGCCGAGCGGCGATCGAGTGGTTCGACGGGCTCTGGGACTTCGCCGAGGACTTCAAGGAGCCCCTCCTCGATCTCCTCTTCCCGGCGGCCGGCCTGGTCGACCCGGAGACGGTCTACCTGCGCGCCCTGCTCGAGCTCTACGGCGAGGAGCTCGAGCAGGGTCAGGCCGGGGAGGTGGCCGTGGTCCGGCTCGCCCGCTTCCAGCGCGACGGCTACGAGCGCGCGCGCCGGATCCTCGAGCTGCATCGGGGCGTGCTCTACGCGGACGGCGTGGGCACGGGCAAGACCGCGGTCGGCCTCGCTTTCATCGAGGAGTACGCGCTCGAGCAGGGCAGGCTCGCCGTGGTCGTGTGTCCCGCGCAGCTCAAGGAGATGTGGGAGAAGCAGATCCGGCGAGCGCGGCTTCCTGCCGAGGTGCTGTCGTTCCAGGAGCTCGCGAGCGACGAGCAGCTCGTGCCGGATGGGCCCGTACCGCGCCGCAACCTCGCCGCCGACCGTGATGCCTACCGGCTGGTCCTCGTGGACGAGGCTCATGCCCTGCGCAACGAGGACACCGTCTGGTACCGCGCAATGGAACGTCTGCTCGGGGGCGAGCGCAAGGACGCCGTGCTGTTGAGCGCGACTCCGGTGAACAACGGGCTCTGGGACCTCTACAACCTCGTGATGCTGTTCGCGCGCCACGATCGCGCCTTCGCGAGCGCCGGCATTCCGTCGCTGCGCAAGCTGTTCGTGGCCGCCGGGGCGAACGAGCGCGACCCCGAGAGCCTCGACCCGGACGTGTTGTTCCCGGTGGCGGACGCAGTCTCGGTGCGCAGGGACAGGCGCTTCATCCTGGAGCACTACGCCGGTGAGACTTTTCCGGACGGGACCGAGGTGCGCTTTCCCAACCCCGTGGTGCGAACGGAGCGTTACGACCTCGACGGCGCCCATCCCGGCCTGTTCGGCGAGATCGTGGCGAGCATCGAGGCGCTCGAGATGGCCCGTTACCGGCCGAGCTCCTATCTCCTCGAGCCCGAGGACGATCGCGCGGAGGGACAGCTCGGCGCCCTCCTGCAGTCGGCGATACTGAAGCGGTTCGAGTCATGCTGGGCGGCTTGCCTCGCCACGGTCGAGCGCATGATCGTCGCCCACGACGCCTTCCTGGCCGCCTGGGACGACGGGAGCGGGATGGTGCCCTCCAAGGCCGTGCTCGCCCAGGCCGCAAAAGCCGAGTCGGATGCGGCCGGGATCGCGGCTTGGGTCGCCGACGCGCTGGAGGAGGATCCCGGCTCACGCCCCGCGTCGGACTACGCGGAGGAGTACGGACCGGCAGTCGGCTCCGACCGGGCGCGGCTGGTCCGGATCCGGGATCGCCTGGCTGGGCTCAGCCCGGAGGACGATCCGAAGCTGGCGTTGCTCGCGCGGCTGCTGGAGGGGTCGAAAGCACGAAAGATCGCGATCTTCGCGACCTACGGGGAGACGGTGCGGTATCTCCACGAGCACCTTCCCGGAACGATCGGCGGCCGCGAGCGCGTGGCGGTCGTCGGCTCGGAGACCACTCCCGACGCCCGGACGGGCATGCTCGGGCGCTTCTCGCCGCACACCGTGGTGGCGGCCGAATACGTTCCGCCAGAAGGGGAAGTGGACCTGCTGATCTCCACCGACGTCCTCTCGGAGGGGCAGAACCTCCAGCAGGCCGAGGCCGTGATCTCCTACGACATGCCCTGGAACCCCCAGCGCGTGGTGCAGCGCAACGGCCGGGTGGTGCGCCTGCTTTCCCCGCATGACGAGGTCTTCCTCACCACGATGCTGCCGGTGGAGGGCGAGCTCGAGGAGCTGCTCCGGCTCGAGTCGATCGTGCGCGCGAAGATCCGCGCCGCCGGTGTCTTCGGGATGGAGACGGAGGTGATCGAGGGCGTCGTGCACGAGGAGCTGCGCGCATACGCCGACCGGCTCGTGGCCGGCGAGGTGGACCTCACCGACGAGGGCGAGACCGAGGAAGCGAGCGGCGCCTTCATCGGGGAGGAGCTGCGCGCAATGCTGCTGCGAGCGCTGGAGGAGGGCGAGCTGCGACGCATTCGGGAGCTGCCCTGGGGCATCGGCGCGGTGGTCCGCCGGACGAGCGGGCAGATCGGGGCCGCCGGGCCCGGTGTCTTCTTCGCCTGCCGGACCCGCCCGATGGCCGGCGCCGCGGACGGCTATCGCTACTGGCGCCACGTCGAGCTGGAGCCGGCGGCGGGCTCCGACGGTATCGTGCGCTCGGACCTCACGGTGCTGCGCACGATCGATCCGGGCGGCGTCGAGACAGCCGAGCTTGGCCTGGACATCGAGGACGCGTGGCGCCGAGCGGCGGCGGACATCGTCGAGACGCACAACCGGCGCGCCGATCCCCGTCAGGTGCAGGAGTCGATCGGGCCGGCCCAGCGGTTTGCCCTCGAGCTGCTGCGGGACCCGAGCGTGGTCCTGCCCGAGGGCGCCGAGCTGGCCGAGGCCGCCCTGTCGGTCGAGCGCGGCACGGCGGCGCGCCGCGCGCTCAACGAGATCCGAGCCGAGCTGGCCGAGGAACGGATCGACCGCAACGAGGCGGCCGTGCGGGTGGTGGAGCTCGTAGACCGGACGGGTCTGCGACCGGTCGCGCTCGACGACCTGCCGGAGGAGATCGACGCGGAAGACCTCGGAGTGGTCTGCTGGATGGCTGTGGTGGATTGAAATGCCCCAGACACGACTGGCTCGAGCCGACCGAAGTCGAGCCCCTGGATGGGAGATCAGTCGGTGCCCGACGACGGCGGCTAGTCCACGGCTAGTCCCCGCCGCCCGCCAGTTGGCGGGCACGAGAGGTCATAGCCTCTTCACGTGCGGCTCGGCAAGTACCTTGCACACGCGGGCGTCGCCTCGCGGCGGTCGGCCGAGCGGCTGATCGCAGACGGGCGGGTGGCGCTCGGGGGCGAGGTCGTGAGGGACCCGGCGCGGGATGTCGATGACTCCAGCGCCGTGACGGTCGACGGGCGAGCGGTCGGGCCCGAACCGCGCGAGGTCCACGCGCTCAACAAGCCCGCCGGGGTGGTCTCCACGGCGCGCGACACCCACGGGCGACCCACCGTGGTCGGCCTGGTGCGCTCGCGCCGGCGGCTCTATCCGATCGGCCGGCTCGACGCCGACAGCACCGGCCTCATCCTGCTCACCAACGACGGCGAGCTCGCCGAGCTGCTCACCCACCCGCGCCACGGCGTGGAGAAGGTGTACCGGGCGAAGGTCCAACCGCGCCGGCTCTCGCCGCGCGCGCTGAAAGCGCTCCGCGGCGGGGTCGAGCTGGAGGACGGCCGCACGGCGCCCGCCCGCGTGCGCCAGGTCGCCCCCGGCCTGCTCGAGATCGCGCTCAGAGAGGGCCGCAAGCGGCAGGTCAGGCGCATGTGCGAGGCCGTCGGCCACCGGGTGGTCGAGCTCGAGCGGGTGGCCTTCGGCCCGCTCGGCCTGCGCGGCCTCGAGCCCGGCCGGAGCCGGCGGCTGAAGGCGGCCGAGGTGGAACGCCTCCGGCGCGCGGCGCGCCCCTGACACAATCCCGCGCCGTGCAGCTGCGAGCGCTCCGGGGCGCCATCACCGTCGAGGCCAACGAGGCGGACGCCATCCTGTCCGCGACCGAGGAGCTCGTGCGCGAGGTGATGGAGCGCAACGGACTGACGCCGAGCGACCTGGTGAGCTGCATCTTCACCTGCACCGACGACCTGGACGCCGAGTTTCCCGCCCTGGCCGCCCGCAACCTCGGCCTCAGCGCCGTACCGCTCCTCTGCGCACGCGAGATCGGTGTGCCCGGCGCGCTCCCTAGAGTCATCCGCCTGATGGTGCACTGCCACGCAGACGCGGGTGCCCCCGCGCGGCACGTCTACCTGCGCGAGGCCGTCTCGCTGCGGCGCGACCTGGAGGGCGCCCAGT
Source organism: Thermoleophilaceae bacterium (assembly GCA_050693815.1). Classification (GTDB taxonomy): domain Bacteria; phylum Actinomycetota; class Thermoleophilia; order Solirubrobacterales; family Thermoleophilaceae; genus JACVRW01. The sequence continues at coordinate 5,302 of JBOGXS010000267.1, forward strand.
GAGCATCGAGTTCAACCGCCGCCTGGAGGACATCCCGGTCTATCCGGCCGCCTCCACCTACGCCTTCGAGGGCGAGCTGGTCAAGCTCGCCTCCAACGAGACGCCCTACGCGCCCCACCCGCAGGTGCTCGAGGCGATCGAGGCCCAGCTGCGCACCCTCAACCGCTATCCCGACCCCGAGAAGGCGCTGCTGCGCCGCCGCATCTCCGAGCGCACCGGTGTGCCCACCGGCCGCGTGGCCGTCGGCAACGGCTCGTGCGAGATCCTGCTCGCCGCCGCCGAGGCCATGCTCGAGCCGGGCGCCGAGGTGGTCTACGCCTGGCCGTCGTTCTCGATCTACCCGCACCTGGCGGCGATGTCGGGCGCTCGGGCCGTCACGGTCCCGCTGAACGAGGCCGGCGAGCACGACCTCGAGGCGATGGCCCCCGAGGTCACGGCCGCCACGCGTCTCGTGATCGTCTGCAACCCGAACAACCCGAGCGCGACCGCCCTGCCGCCGGCGGCGATCGACGCCTGGGTCGGCGGGCTGCCGCGCCACGTGGCCGTGGTGCTCGACGAGGCCTACATCGAGTTCTCGACCCTCCAGGACCCCGACGACTCGCTCGACCTGCTCGAGCGCCACCCCAACCTGGTCGTGCTGCGCACCTTCTCCAAGGTCTACGGCCTCTGCGGGCTGCGGGCCGGGTACGCGCTCGGCTCGGAGTCGTTCCGGCTGGCCGTGGACCGCGTGCGCCAGCCGTTCTCGGTCAACGCGCTGGCCCAGGCCGCGGCCGCGGAGGCGCTGTCGCACCAGGACGAGGTCGAGCGCCGCGTGGAGCTGAACACGATCGAGCGCGTGCACGTGGAGTCGGAGCTCGAGGAGCGCGGCCTCGAGACCACCGACAGCCAGGCCAACTTCTCCTGGGTCGCGCTGGGCGAGCGCGACGAGGACGAGATCGTGGACGGCCTCGCCGCGCGCGGGGTGATCGTGCGCGCCGGCCGCGCCCTCGGCGAGGAGGGCCGCTTCCGGGTGACCTACGGCACCCGCGCGGAGAACGACCGCTTGCTCGCGGCGCTGGACGCGCTGCTTTAGCTCTGGTACAAGAACACCTCCGTGCCGCGACTCGCACAGCTCTGGCGATTTAGCTAGGCGCCCATCGGGCGCCCCAGTCGACGTCGTGCCGCAAGCATCCGGCTCGGCCGGATGCGCGCGGATCGAATATCGCCATCTGCCACGCTGTACGAGGAAGCACATGATGATCGTGATGAAAGAGGGGGCCACGGAGGCGCAGGTCGCCGCCGTCGTCAAGCGCGTCGAGGACGTAGGCGCGCACGCAGACGTCTCCCAGGGCGAGCTGGTGACCGTGATCGGCGCGATCGGGGACCGCGAGCACGTCGCCAACCTGGGGCTCGAGGGGGCGCCGGGGGTCGACCACCTGGTCCCGATCCTGAAGCCCTACAAGCTCGCCTCGCTCGAGTACCGGCGCGACGAGCGCACGGTGGTCGAGGTCGACGGGCGCAAGATCGGCGGGGACCACTTCGCCACGATCGCCGGCCCGTGCACGGTCGAGTCGCGCGAGGTGATGCTCGACGCGGCCCGCGCGGTCAGGGACGCCGGCGCCCAGCTGCTGCGCGGCGGGGCCTACAAGCCGCGCACCTCGCCCTACTCCTTCCAGGGCCTGGGCGAGGCCGGGCTCCCGCTGCTGGCCGAGGCGCGCGAGGCGACCGGCCTGCCGGTGGTGACCGAGCTGATGGACGTGCGCGACCTCGAGCCCGTGCTCGAGGTGGCCGACGTGGTCCAGCTCGGCGCGCGCAACATGCAGAACTACACGCTGCTCACCGAGGTGGGCCGCTCCGGGGTCCCGGTGCTGCTCAAGCGCGGTCTCTCCGCCACGCTCGAGGAGCTGCTGATGGCGGCGGAGTACATCCTCAAGGAGGGCAACCCGAACGTGATGCTGTGCGAGCGCGGCATCCGCACCTACGAGCCGAGCTACCGCTTCACGCTCGACCTGATGGCCGTCCCGGTGCTGCGCGAGCTGACCCACCTGCCGATCGTGGTCGACCCGTCGCACGCCGCCGGCAAGCGCAGCCTGGTCGAGCCGCTCTCGCTGGCCGCGGCGGCCGCCGGCGCCGACGGTGTGATCGTCGAGGTGCACCCCTGCCCGGAGGACGCGGTCTGCGACGGGCCCCAGGCCCTCTACGCCGACCAGTTCGCCGATTACCTCCGCAGGCTGGAGGCGGCGGCCGAGCTGGCGGGCAAGCAGTTCGCGCGCGTATAGATGGCGAACGCTGCGCGCCCGGCCGAGCCGGGCGCTTGCGCAAGGCTGCGAGTAGCGGTCCTCGGCGTGGGCCTGATCGGGGGATCGGTCGGGCTCGCGGCGCGCGAGCACGTCGAGGGCGCCGAGGTGGTCGGGTTCGGGCGCGACCCGGGCCGGCTCGACCGCGCGCTTGGGCGAGGTGCCATCGACCGCGCCGCGAGCACGGTTGCCGAAGCCCTCGACGGCGCCGACATGTGCTTCGCCTGCGCCCCCGTCGGCGCGCTGCCCGGTCTCGTGCGCGAGGCGCTCGACGCCGCCGGCCCGGCCTGCCTGGTCACCGACGTCGGCTCCACCAAGCAGCGCCTGCTCGAGCAGGTCGACGATCCGCGCTTCGTGGGCGGCCATCCGATCGCGGGCGCCGAGACGACCGGGGTCGAGCACGCCCGGGCAGACCTGTTCCAGGGCGCCGCCTGGTACCTGACCCCGCTGCCCAACTCCGAGGGGCTCCTCTACGAGCGCCTGCACCGCTTCGTGGTCGACGTCGGCGCGCGCCCGGTCGCGGCCGACCCGGCCACCCACGACCGCCTGGTCGCGGTGTTCAGTCACCTGCCGCACGTGCTCGCCAACGTCCTGGTCTCGCGGGCCGCCGCGCACGGCGAGCCGCTGCAGGTGGGCCCGAGCTTCCGCGACATGACCCGCGTGGCCGGCGCCAACACGGAGATGTGGGCCGACATCTACCGCGCCAACCGGGCGGCCATCGTGGAGGAGATCCGCGTCTTCAGGCGCGAGCTCGAGCGGGTGGAGCGGCGACTCGAGAGCGGCGAGGTCGAGGGATGGAACGACGCCGCGCGCGAGGACCGCCGGGCGCTGCTCGAGTCCGCCGCCGCCGCCGGCCCGGTGCACGAGCTGCGCCTCACCGTGCCCAACCGCCCCGGTATCGTCGCCCAGGTGGCACTGGCGCTCGGCAAGGCGGGGGTGAACATCGTGGACATGGCGCTCGCCCCGGCGGTGGACATGCGCTCCGGCGCGATGACCCTCTGGATCGCCGGCGACGATCCCGCCGCGCGCGCGACCCACCTGATCGGCGAGCTCGGCTTCCCCATAGCCGAGGCGTGACCTTCTTCGAGCCCGCCACAGCGTGACCTTCTTCGAGCCCGCCACGGCGCTGCGCGGCAACTACGTCCCCCCGCCCGACAAGTCGATCTCCCACCGCGCCGCGCTGTTCGGCGCGATGGCCGACGAGCCGGTCGTGGTGCGCAACTACCTCGACTCGCGGGACACGCGCTCCACGGTCAGCGCGCTGCTGAAGCTGGGCGCCGCCGTCGACGAGGAGCCGGGCGGCACCCTGCTGGTGCGCGGCGTGGGCCTGCACGCGCCGCTCGAGGCCACCGGCGGCCTGCTGGACGTGGGCAACTCCGGCACCCTGATGCGCCTGCTGCCCGGCTGGCTGGCCGGGCAGCCCGGCGGCCTCTGGACGCTCGACGGCGACGAGTCCATCCGGCGCCGACCGGTGGACCGGGTGGCCGAGCCGCTGTCGGCGATGGGCGCCCACGTCCAGGCCCGCGAGGGTCGCTTCCCGCCCTTCACGGTGCGCGGCGCCGAGCTGAGCGGGATCGCCTACGAGCTGCCGGTTCCGAGCGCCCAGGTCAAGTCGTGCGTGCTGATCGCCGGGATGCTGGCCGCCGGCTCCACCACGGTGGTGGAAGAGGCGCCGAGCCGGGATCACACCGAGCGGATGCTGCGGCGGGCCCGCGTCCCTGTCGAGCGGGACGGCCGCCGGCTGACGGTCTCGTCGGTCGACGAGCTCGAGCTCGACGAGATCGTCGTGCCCGGGGACCCGTCCTCGGCCGCCTTCGTGGTCGCCGCCGCCACGCTCGTGGCCGGCTCGCGGGTGGTGGTCGAGGACGTCGGGCTGAACTGGACCCGCACCGGCTTCCTGCACATCGCCGCGCGCATGGGCGCGGTGATCCTGGGCGACCTCGAGGAGCCCGGCACCGAGGCGGACAGCGAGCCGGTGGGGGAGCTGGACGTGGCGTCGGCGCCGCTCGAGGGCACCGCGGTCGAGCCCGAGGAGGTGCCGCTCGCCATCGACGAGCTGACGCTCGTGGCGCTGCTCGGCGCCTTCGCCGACGGCGAGACCGTGGTCCGCGGGGCCGAGGAGATGCGCTACAAGGAGTCGAACCGGATCGCCGCTGTGGTGGCGGGCCTTCGCGACCTGGGAGCCGACATCGAGGAGACGCCCGACGGCTTCGCCGTGCGCGGCGACGGCGCCCCGCTCGCCGGCGGCACGCTCGACTCGCACGGCGACCACCGCATGGCCATGCTCGGCGCGGTGGCCGGCCTGGCCTCGACGGACGGCGTCGAGGTGACCGGCATGGATGCCGCCGCGGTCTCCTACCCGGGCTTCGAGCGCGACCTGAGCGCGCTGTTCGGCTGAGGCTCGTATTTTTTCGACCTTATCCTGCTTTACTGTTTTTTGATAAAGCAGCGCATGCCGAGCAGTCCATGCTGACCATGGGCCTCCGGGGCGTCGGCAAGGCGGCCTAGGTGGTCGTCGCGATCGACGGTCCGGCGGGATCGGGCAAGAGCACCGTGGCGCGGGCGCTCGCCGCCGCGCTCGGCTTCACCTACCTCGACTCGGGCGCCATGTACCGCGCGGTCGGGCTGATGACGCTGCGCCGCGGCGGCGCGGCGTCGGACCAGGCCGAGGCGCTCGAGGTCGAGCTGGGGGAGCGGGTCATGGTGGGCGGTGAGGACGTGACCGAGGCGATCCGCGCGCCCGAGGTCTCCGAGGCCGCCTCGCGCGTGGCCACCAACTCGAAGGTGCGCGAGGTGCTCGTGCGCAAGCAGCGCGAGCTGCTCGCCGGCGGGGACTGGGTGGTCGAGGGGCGCGACATCGGCACCGTGGTCGCGCCGGACGCACCCGTGAAGGTCTTCCTGACGGCCAGCCCGGAGGAGCGAGCCGCCCGGCGGGCCACCGAGCTGGGCACCGACCTCGAGACGGTGCTGCGCGACCAGGCGCTGCGCGACGCCCAGGACTCGAGCCGCGCGCACTCGCCGCTCGCGGTGGCGCCGGGCGCGGTCGAGCTCGACACCACCGGGCTGAGCGTGGACGAGGTGGTGGAGCGGATCGCGGCGCTCGTCCGCGACGCGCGATGAGAAGAGAATCGCTCCGGTCCGGGCCGAGCCCGGCCCCTCGCGCACGACGACCCAAGGTGGCCGTGCTCGGGTACCCGAACGTGGGCAAGTCGACGCTCGTGAACCGCCTGTCGGGCACGCGCGAGGCGGTGGTGCACGAGCAAGCGGGCGTGACGCGCGACCGCAAGGAGGTCGACGCCGACTGGAACGGCCTCGGCTTCACGCTCGTGGACACGGGCGGCGTGGACATCGCCGGCGAGCACGAGCTGACGGAGGAGATCCGGCGCCAGTCGCTGGCCGCGGTGGCCGACGCCCAGCTCGCCGTGCTCGTGGTCGACGCGCGCGCCGGCCTGCGCCCGGGCGATGCCGAGCTCGCTCGCGAGCTGCGCGGCGGGCCGGTGCCGGTGCTCGTGGCGGCCAACAAGGTCGACGAGGGTCCCCAGGAGGGGATGGCGGCGGAGTTCTACGCGCTCGGGCTGGGCGATCCCGTACCGGTGTCGGCCACCCAGGGGCTCGGCACGGGCGATTTGCTCGACCTGATCGTGGCCCGCCTGCCCGCCGGCGGCGAGGAGGCCGTGGAGGCCACCCGCCTGGCCCTGATCGGGCGCCCCAACGTCGGCAAGTCGTCGCTGCTGAACAGGCTGCTGGGGGAGGAGCGGGTGATCGTCACGCCGGTCGCGGGCACGACGCGCGACGCGATCGACACTCGCATCGAGTTCGAGGGCCGCGAGGTGGTCCTGGTGGACACGGCCGGCCTCCGCCGGCGCACCAAGGTGGCCGGTACGATCGACTACTACGCCCAGCTGCGCTCGGAGCAGGCGGCCGACCGGGCGCAGGTGGCGATCGTGGTGTGTGACGCGACCGAGGGGGTCACGAGCGAGGACCTCCGCGTGGCGGAGATGGCCATGAAGCGCAAGTGCGCCACCGTGATCGCGCTCAACAAGTGGGACTTGACGACGACGGACCTCGAGGACGCCAAGGCGCGGGTGGCGAAGAAGCTGCGCCAGCGCCCGCAGGCGATGGCGGTCTCGGCGAAGACGGGGCGCGGCCTGAAGCGACTCGTGGCCGAGGCGCTGTGGCTGGCCGACCGCTCGGCGCAGCGGATCCAGACCGCGGAGCTGAACCGCTTCCTGGGCGACCTCCAGAGCCTGCGCGAGCCGCCGGCCGTGCGCGGGCGGCGCCTGCGCATGTACTACGTAGCCCAGTTCGAGACTGCCCCGCCGCGCTTCGCCGTCCAGGTGTCGGACCGCGGCCTGGTCACGCGCGACTACGCCTACTTCCTGGAGAACCGCCTGCGCGAGAGATGGCGGCTGCAGGGAGTGCCGCTCCTCATCGATTTCAAGACGAGTCGGGGGCGAGGTTGACCGCCCGGCATCTTCACACGTGTGTCGAGACTTGTCGCCCCTGGAGGACCAGAAGTCTCGATGCGCCTTCGTGTGGACGCGGTGATTGCCCGGCTTGCGGCCAGGCAGCACCGGGTCGTCGCCCGCCATCAGCTGCTGGCTGCAGGCGTCGGCAGCAAGGCGATCAGGCACCGGCTCGAGAACGATCGCCTATTCCCGCTGCATCGAGGCGTATACGCCGTCGGGACGCCGGAGGTGGGTCGCCTCGGCCGCTGGCTCGCCGCCGTGCTCGCCTGCGGAGAGGACGCCGTGCTGAGCCACAGCTCGGCCGCGGCGCTCTGGGGGCTGTTCAGGCCCGGCCCCGGCCCGGTTCACGTGCTCATCCCTGGTAGCGGCAGTGCGCGTAGGCCGGGGATCCGTGTGCACGCGACCCGGTCTCTCCCGTCCGCCGAGCTGACCCGCAGGTCGGGCATCCCGTGCACGAGCGTCGAGCGGACTCTGATCGACGTCGCGAACGGATCGCCCTCTCAGCTCGAGCGAGCGGTCGAGCAGGCGTTCGCGCTGCGCGTGATTGGGCGAACGCGCATGAGGGACGCGCTCGCGAGGGCCGAAGGGCGGCCTGGAGTACCCCACCTGCAGCGGTTGCTCGGACGGTTGATTCAGGACCTCCCGCTGACCCGCAGCGAGTTCGAGCGGCGCTTCCTCGCGCTGGTGCGTGACGCCGAAATCCCGGCGCCACGGGTGAACCGCCACCGCGCCACGCACCGCGTGGACTTCCAATGGCGCGACGCGAGCCTGGTGGTCGAGACCGACGGCCGCGCCACCCACGACACGCCCTACGGGTTTCACAGCGACCGCGAGCGGGACCTCGACCTGGAGCTGGCCGGCTGGCACGTGATCAGGCTCTCCTGGTGGCAGGTGGTCGAGCAGCCGCAGCGGGTGGTGGCGCTTCTGCGCGCCAGGCTCACAACAGGACCAAGCGAGCGGTGAAGTGCCTCAGTGCAGGAGCTTCTCCGCCGCCCGCCCCTGGCGGGTGGGGATCACGTGCTCGAACGGGAACAGGTCGCACACGGCGCCGCGGGCGCGAAATCGCGAAACGGCTCGACGATTGTTTTCCAGCGCGCCATGCGTTCGGTATCCAAGCCCACGTGTACCCTTCCGCGCCTTATGACCCAGCAGCTGTCTGACAACGAGTTCCTCTTCACCTCGGAGTCGGTCACCGAGGGCCATCCGGACAAGATGGCCGACCAGATCTCCGACGGTGTGCTGGACGCCGTGATGGCGGAGGATCCGGGCGGTCGCGTGGCGTGCGAGACGCTGGTGAACACGGGCCTCGTGGTGGTGTCCGGCGAGATCACCACCGAGACCTACGTGGACATCCCCAAGATCGCTCGCGAGACGATCCGCAGGATCGGCTACAGCGGCGGCCGGTACGGGTTCGACTGCGACAGCTGCGCGGTGATCACCGCGATCGACGAGCAGTCGCCCGACATCGCCCAGGGCGTGGACAAGGCCTACGAGGCGCGCACCGACCCGGCGGACGACGACGAGCTCGACGTGGCCGGCGCCGGCGACCAGGGCATGATGTTCGGCTTCGCCACGCGCGAGACACGCGAGCTGATGCCGCTGCCGATCTCGCTGGCCCACAAGCTCGCCCACCGCCTCGCCGAGGTGCGCCGCGCCGAGGTGATGCCGTATCTGGGCCCGGACGGCAAGACGCAGGTGACGGTCCGCTACGAGAACGGCCGCCCGATCGAGATCGAGCGGATCCTGATCTCGACCCAGCACAAGGATGGCGTGGACGCCGAGACGCTGATCAAGCCCGACCTGTGGGAGCACGTGGTCCACCCGATCCTGCCCGGCGAGCTGTACGACGAGAAGAACCTGCTCGACGACCACGGCCGCAACTTCCTCGTCAACCCGACGGGCAAGTTCGTGATCGGCGGACCGGTGGGCGACGCGGGGTTGACCGGGCGCAAGATCATCGTCGACACCTACGGCGGGATGGCCCGCCACGGCGGAGGCGCCTTCTCCGGCAAGGACCCGTCGAAGGTCGACCGCTCGGCGGCCTACGCGGCGCGCCACGTCGCCAAGAACGTGGTGGCGGCCGGTCTGGCCGACAAGTGCGAGGTCCAGGTGGCCTACGCGATCGGCGTGGCGCACCCGGTCTCGGTGATGGTGGAGACCTTCGGCACCGAGAAGATCGGCCGCTCCGAGATCGCGCGGCTCGTGGACGAGCACTTCGACCTGCGCCCCGGCGCCTTCCGCGAGGAGCTCGCCCTGCACCGGCCGATCTACCAGAAGACTGCCGCCTACGGCCACTTCGGCCGCGAGGACCACGACTTCACCTGGGAGAAGGTCGACAAGGCCGAGACGCTGCGCGCCGCCGCCGGGCTGGGCGAGCGCAGCGCCGCGACCGCCGCTACGTAGCGCGGACTCGGCTAGCCGCAAGCACCCGGCTCGGCCGGTGCGCGCGGACTCTCAGCCGCAAGCACCCGGCTCGGCCGGGTGCGCGCGGACCCGGAATACCTCCACCTGGCCGCTCACGCCCTTGAGGCGGCGGCGGCCGGCGAAGGACCAGTCGTAGCCGTCGGCAGCGGCGTCGTGCACCTCCTTGGCGGCCACCACGCTGCCGCGCCGGGCGAAGGAGGTGAGGCGAGAGGCGAGGTTGACCGGCCGTCCGTACCAATCCCCGGCGCGCGGGAGCGCCTCGCCGGCTGCCACCCCGGCCCGCAGCAGCGGTCGATGACTCGTTCCGGGCGCACTCGGCCGAGCCGAGTGCTTGCGGCCATCGTCGTCCCGTGACGCGTGCACCAGCTCGAGGACCGCGTCCAGCACCGGGGGCGCTTCCGGAGCGGTCAGCATCGCGGCGTCGCCGATCGTCTTGACCAGCCGCACGGGCGCGCGGGCCGCGTCCTCCACCTGGCTCTCGAAGCCGCGGACGACGGAGCCGAGCTCGTCGGGCGGAACCTCCTCGCCCATGCGGGTGAAGCCGACGATGTCCACGAACGCGACCACCACCTGCTGGGCGCCGGGCAGCCGACCGCTCTGCAGCTCGGCCTGGCCGACCACGGCCTGCCTGATCTGCTCGCGCATGCGCAGGTTGAGCATCTGGGTCAGGCTGGGGCCGGCGAGCGGGCCGAGCTCGCGAAGCGACTCGGCGTAGCGCAGCCCGAGGTCGCGTTCGGTGTCGCCGGGGCGCAGGAGCGCCGCGCCGAGCGTGGAGGTGAGCGTGGCGGCGACGGAGGCCATCGCCTGGCTCATGGCGCGGGTGAGCTCGAGGAAGCCGTCGCGGTCGAGCCCGGCCTCGAGCAGCACCGCGGCGCTGCGAGCCAGCTCGACCTCCTCCTCGGTGAGCACGGCGTCGTCGGGATCCACCTCGGGCAGGCCCAGCGCGCGCCGCGCCTCGGTCAGGAAGTCGAGCTCGAAGCCGGTCTCCTCGGCCACGTCGCGCTGGCGCCGGCGCGGGCCCTCGCCGTCGAGCACGAGCTCCACCGGAAGGAGCGCGAGGCGGCCCTGGGCGGTCGCCTCGCGCAGCTGGTCGAGGCCGAGGCCGGCCTCCTCGAGGCCGCGCAGCAACTCGAGCCGGGCCGCCCGGGCGTGTTCGTCGCCCGCTCCGTCGAGCAGGCCCTCGGCCTCGAAGTCGGTCGCCACCCGCGACATCGTCACAGATCGACTCAGGATCCACGGCGGTCGCGCCGATACAGGGCTCGATGACTGGAATCCTCCGCGACCGCCGCCTGTCGCTGCTGCTCGTGCTCGGGACCTGCGCCGTGGGCCCCGCCGCCGTGCTGCACTTCCTGGGCGGCCGCTCGGTCCAGATCGACTCGGGCGTGCACTTCCTGCCGATCGCGGTTAGCGCCGGGCTGGCCGCGCTCGCGGCCGTGGCGCTGACCGTGGCCGGGGTGCGCCGCGGCGACGGCCGGTCGGTGATCGTCGGCGCCGCCTTCTCCACCATGGCCGCCATGCTGGCCGTGCACGGCCTCACCACCCCGGGGGTCCTGGTGGGCGACAACGGCGTGGTCGCGTTCTCGGGCGCCGCCACGCTGCCGCTCGGTGGCGCCGTGCTCGCCCTCGCGGCGATCCCCGAGGTGCGCCGTGCCACCGCGGTGCGGCCGCTGCTCTGGATCCAAGGAGTGGTGCTGGCGGCGATCGTCGGCCTGGGGGTTGCCGGCATCGCCTTCCCCGCCCTCGTGCCCTCGGTCCCCGAGCCGGCCAGCTCCGCGGCCGTGCTGCTGCTGATGGTGGGCATCGGCTTCTACGGCGTGATCGCGGTGCGGGCCGCGCGCACCTACCTGCTCACCCGCCGCCGCGCCGACCTGCTCGTGGTCCTCGGCCTGGTGCTTCTGGCCGCGGCGGTGGTGCCGGCCCTGCTCCTGAGCTACATGGACCTCGGCTGGTGGCTCGGCCACCTGTTCGAGCTGATCGGGATCGGCCTGGTCGGGGTGCCGGTGGCGCTCGACCTGCACCGCGGGGCGCAGAGCCGCCCGCTCGCCGGGGACCTGGGCGGGACGGAGCTGGTGGCCGCGGCCGACGCCTTCCTCGGCCCTCAGGTGCGGGCGCTGCTGCGCCGGCTGGCCGAGAAGGACACCTACACGGCCGAGCACACGCGCGGGGTCGCGCTGCTCGCCGTGCGCGTGGGCGAGGAGCTCGGGCTGGCGCCGGCGCGGCTGCGCGAGCTGGCGATCGGGGCGCTCATGCACGACATCGGCAAGCTCTCGATCCCGGACGCGATCCTGCAGAAGCCGGCCGCCCTCGACGACGACGAGTTCGCCGTGATCCGTCGCCATCCCGGCTGGGGACGCGAGCTGGTGCTGCAGCTGGGCTTCGGCGCCCAGGTCGCGCGGCTGGTCTCCGACCACCACGAGCGCCTCGACGGCAGCGGCTACCCGCGTGGCCTGCGCGAGGCCGAGCTCGACCTCGAGACTCGCGTGCTGATGGTCTGCGACGTGTACGACGCGCTGCTCTCCACGCGGGTCTACCGCGAGGCCTGGACGCCCGAGCGGGCCCTCGGCCTGCTGCGCGAGGAGGCGGGCACGGCGCTCGATCCGCGTTGCGTGGCGGCCCTGGAGCGGATCGTGGCGGGCGAGGCCCGCCCGGCCGCGGCGTAGCGGCTCGGCTCCGCCCGGCGGCGGCGTAGGCCCGTCCGGCCGCTCGCGTACGTTCGTGGGGTGATCGCCAAGGTCGAGCCGCTCACGCCGGCGCGCGCGCTGCGCGGCCCGTTCGACTACCGGCTTGCCGGGGGGCTCGAGGGCGTGGGGGTCGGGAGCATGCTCGTGGTGCCCTTCGGGCGGCGCCGGCTGGTCGGCGTGGTGGTGGACCTGGCCGAGCGCAGCGAGCTGCCGTCGGAGCGGCTCGTGCAGCCCGTCGCGGCGCTCGAGGCGGACGTCCCGGAGCCGCTCATCCGGCTCGGCCTGTGGGTGGCCCGCGAGTACGTGTCGACGCCGGCGCGCGGGCTGGCGCTGGTGCTGCCGCCCGGTACGGGCACCGGGGTCGGGCGCCCGCTGCGCCC
>JBOGXS010000268.1:0-12151 GCA_050693815.1 Thermoleophilaceae bacterium
TCGGCCACGGCTCCGTAGGGGTCGGGATGGTCGCCCAGCGCCATGCGGATCGTGGTGCGGGGGCGAAAGCCCAGGAACGACCAGCGCCCCACCCGCTGGCCCTGCTCGGCCGACTCGAGCAGGAACGACGGACCGCCCCCGCGCAGCTTGAGATAGGCCGACACGGGCGTCTCGCAGTCGGCGATGAAGGTGTGGCGCAGCGGCACGAGGTTGTGCTCGCGCGCCAGCTCGCGGACCCGGTCGAGGTCCGGCGTGATGTCAAGGTCAACGGCGACGCTCATTGAGCACTTCGTAGGCGTCGGCCAGGCTGAGGCCGCGCTGGGCGAGCAGCACGGTCAGGTGGTAGAGCACGTCCGCGGCCTCCTCGGCCACGCGCCCGTCGGACTCCTCGCGAGCAGCCCGCGCCACCTCCTCGGCCTCCTCCCGGACCTTGGCGCCGATGCGGTCGGGCTCGGCCAGCAGCGCGGCCGTGTAGCTGTCGGCGGAATCGGCCGAGCGCCGCGCCGCGATCGTGCGCTCCAGGGCGGGCAGCGCCTCGTGCGGGGCGGGCGACAGGTCGCCGTTGTGGAAGCAGGTGCGCTCGCCCGTGTGGCAGGCGGGCCCGGCCGGCTCGACGAGCACGAGGATGGCGTCCTCGTCGCAGTCGAGCCGGAGCTCCTTCACCGTCTGCACGTTGCCGGAGGTGGCCCCCTTGTGCCACGGCTCCTGGCGCGAGCGCGACCAGAGCCAGACCTGGCCGGTCTCCCGCGTGCGCGCGAGCGCCTCGTCGTTCATGTAGGCCAGGGTCAGGACCTCGCCCGTGCGCGAGTCCTGGACGATGCAGGGGAGCAGCCCGTTCGAGAAGTCCACACCCGGATTATGGCCGCGCGCTGCCCAGCGGCAGCTTCAGGAACTCGTAGACCGAGCCGACGGTGCTGAAGCCGAGCCGCCGGTACCAGCCCCGCGGCCAGTCTCCGGCGTCGGTGAGCAGGAAGATCGGGGCGCAGCCCTCCGCGGCGGCGGCGTCGGCGGCGGCCGTGACCGCGGCGCTGGCGTGGCCCTGGTTGCGGCGAACTTCGAGGGTGCCCACCTCGTCCACCTGGGCGAGGCCGTCGGCGGTGTAGAGCCGGCAGGCGGAGGCGGGGTCGGCGGGCGGTGCGGCGAAGTCGCGCGCACGCGCGCTGCGCGCGAAGCGCTCGTCCATCGCCGCCAGCTGCTCGACGGCCCTCTCCTGCCAGCCGAAGGGCTGCTCGCGGCGGAAGGCGGCCAGCGTGGCGGCGCCCGTCTCGCGATCCACCTCCGCCCCGGACCCCGCGGGCCGCTCGGGCGGCCGGTCGCGCACCATCACCAGCAGCCGGTAGACGTTCCAGCCCGCGCCCGCCAGCGGCGGCGCGAGCCGCTCTCCCAGCTCGGCGTCGTGCACCACGAGCTTGCGGTGCCCGCCCTCGGCGAGCACCTCGTCAGCCTCGGCCACCAGGGTCTCGGGGCGGGCGGCGGGGTCCTCCACGCGCAGGGCGTTCAGCTGCCAGACCAGCGGGAGGCTCGGCGTGAGCAGCGCGGTGCCGTGCGACGTGGGGCGCACCTCGTCCACCACCACCTCCTCGGCGCGGCGCAGGTAGGAGAGGATGCGCCTCACTCGATCCCCAGCCGGTCGAGCAGCGCCTCGTCGCGGCGCCAGCCGCGACGCACGCGCACCTGGAGCTCGAGGTGGACGCGCCGGTGAAGCGTCGCCTCGATCTCGCTCCGCGCGGCGGTGCCGATCGCCTTGACCATCCGCCCGCCGGCCCCCACGAGGATCCCCTTCTGGGACTCGGTCTCCGCCCACACCCGCGCGTGGACTACGAGCAGGCCGTCGTCGCGCTCCTCGAGCTCGTCGAGCTCCACCTCGACCGAGTGGGGCACCTCCTCGCGCGTGCGCCGCAGCACCTGCTCGCGGACGAGCTCGGCGAGGCGCACCTCCAGGGGCAGGTCGCTCCTGTCCTCGGGCGGGTACATGAACGGCCCCTCGGGCAGGAGTGCGGCGAGCCCGGCCACGAGCGGGGCGACTCCGGCCCCGGTGCGGGCGCTCACCGGGTAGATCTCGCCCTGCACGTCCAGCTCGGCCGCCGCGGTGAGCGCCTCGACGGTCCGGGGCCGGTCGAGCCGGTCGACCTTGTTGAGGGCCGTGGCCGCGGGCAGCCCGACGCGCCTGACGGCCTCGGCGATGAAGCGGTCCCCGGGGCCGATCCGCTGCTCGGCGTTCAGCACGAAGAGCACCGCGTCGGAGTCGCCGAGCGCGCGCTCCACGCGGCGCTGCATCCGCTCGGTGAGCGGATCGCGCGGGCGCTGCACGCCGGGGAGGTCGACCAGCACGAGCTGCCAGCCGTCCCCCGTTGCGATACCGCGGATCTCGCGTCGCGTGGTCTGCGGCTTGTCCGAGACGATCGCGACCTTGTCGCCCACGATCCGGTTCACGAGCGTGGACTTGCCCGCGTTCGGGCGGCCGGCGAGGGCGACGAATCCGGAGCGGCTGGTCACAGCTTCCTCATGATCGCGGCCTGCAGCGCCAGCATCTCGCCGTCGTCGCGCTCGTGGTCGTAGCCGCACAGGTGGAGCACGCCGTGCACGACGGCCTCCTCGAGGTCCTCGGTGTGCTCGGGGCAGATCACCACGTCGCCGAGCTCGCGCGGCCCGGTGGCCGGCGCGCGCTCGTCGACGGGAAAGGACAGCACGTCGGTGGCCCGGTCGCGGCCGCGGTGCTGGCGGTTGAGCGCCCGGATGCGCTCCTCGCCGACCAGCTGGACCGCGAGGTGCCCGTCCTCGACCCCCGCCGCCCCAAGCGCCGCAAGCGCCGGCCGCCTCAGCCGGTCGGGCGCGTCGATGAGCTCGAGCTCGATCAGGTGCGCTGCTGGCGCCGCGGCGCGCGCAGCGCGGGCGCCTGCTTCTCCGCGTACTCGTTGTACGCGGCCACGATCCGCTGCACCAGCTTGTGGCGCACCACGTCCTCGCCGCCGAAACGGACGAACTCGATGTCCTCGACCTCCTCGAGGATCTCGCCGATCACGACCAGCCCGGACGACTGGTCGCGCGGCAGGTCGATCTGCGTGATGTCGCCGGTCACGACCATCTTCGAGTTGAAGCCGAGCCGGGTGAGGAACATCTTGATCTGCTCCGGGCTCGTGTTCTGGGCCTCGTCGAGGATTATGAAGCTGTCGTTCAGGGTGTTGTGCGTCACGAGAAAGTCGTCGGTGACGTAGAGCGAGTCCGCCGCGGCCACCTGGATGCAGACAGTCTCCGCCTCGCCGGCGGGCTCGATGCTGTCGACGAACCGCATCGGGCGGCCGTCGCCCGGCTCTCGATAGCGGTCGCGCTTGCGGGCAAGCCGGAACGGCTCGAGTCCAGCCGGGAGTCGAAGGTCGAGCACGAAGGTGTCGGAGCGGTGGTGTACCGGCCTGCCGTTCGCGCGGCCTGGCCGCCGGCCGGCGGCCACTCGCCGCCTGCGATAGACCACGCCGCCGAGCGAGCGAACGAGGAAGACGACATCGTCCGCGAGCCTTTTCGATGACGTCGAGTACTGGACGCGGCAGGTGCGACCGCGCTGGGTGACAGGGCCACCGTCGCTGTCGAGCAGTCCCTGGAGGACTCCGAGTCGGACCTCCGCGGAGTTGTAGAGATATGGCTTCGGCACGAGCTTCGTGCTCGAGCGCGTGCCGGCCAAGCCGAGCTCGCGGAGGGCGACGGTGACCGGGTTCGACACGATCACGCCGCCGCGATGGCCGTCGACGTGGCGCAGCACGTAGTCGACTGCGCTCTTGCGTCTGAGCTCGATGCCCGGGAGCGCGGCCTCGAGAGCATCCGCCAGCGCGGGGTCCCCGGTCGAGAAGCTGGGCGTCGTCGATGTGGTCAGGCAGCCGTCGCCGAGCAGAAGGCCGAGCGCGTACGGATCGACGGGAACCTCGCGCGGCTCGAGCTCCACGGGAGCCCTCAGCAGGGGAAGCTCGAAGCGATGCTGATGGTGGCGCCGCAGGCGTCCGACCATGTCCCTCGTCTGCACCACTCGCCCTGCCTTGCCGTACTTGCGATCGTCCGGTGTCGTGACGAACCAGAGGTGCTCGCCACAGCACAGGGTCGCCGCACCGTCCTGCGCTCGAACACGAAAGACCTCCCTGCGGCCCTGTGGGTACACACCCAGCACCGGCGTCGGACGCCCGTCCGAGCCGATGACCAGGTCTCCGACTCGCAGCGACCCGATCGCCTGGAACCCCGACGGAGTGAGCACCTGCCGGTCGAGCGGCTGCGCGCGGCCCCGCATGAATGCCAGCGGGGCCACCTCGATCGCGCCGCGCTCGAGGTGCTGGTTCACGCGCTCGGGCTCGAGCATGTCGTAGAGGGCGTCGAAGAGCGGGCGCAGGTAGGGGTCGACCTTGGCCTGGATGTCGCCGGGGAGGAAGCCGAGCCGCTCGCCCGCCTCGACGGCTGGCCGCGTGAGCACGATCCGGTTGACCTCGCGGCGGGACAGCGCCGCCACGGCCATCGCGACGGCCAGGAAGGACTTGCCCGTGCCGGCCGGGCCGATGCCGACGGTGACCGTCTGGCTGCGGATCGCGTCGACGTATCGCTTCTGGTTGACGGTCTTCGGCGCGACCTTGAGGCCGCGGTGGCGCCAGACCACGTCCTCGAGGATGCGGCTGGGGCTCTCGTGCCGGTCGAGCGCGCCGGCGATCGCCTCGATCGTGCCGGGAGCGATCTCGTGGCCCTGGCGCACCAGGTCGGTGAGCTCGCGCACCACGGTGCGGCCCATGCCCACCGCCTCGTCGGCTCCGTCCAGGGTGAGCACGTTGCCACGCAGGTACACCTCGCAGTCGAGGTGCTCTTCCAGCGTCCTCATGACCGTGTCTCCCGGGCCCGCGAGCTCGGCGGCCACCTCGTTGGGGAGCTCGAGCTGGACCCGCACTAAACCGTCAGCTTCTCCTTGACCGCGGCGCTCACCCGCTTGCCGTCCGCGCGCCCCTTCACCTGCGGCATGACGAGCGCCATCACCTTGCCCATCTCCCGCGGCGAGCTCGCGCCGGACTGGGCGACGGCGTCGCCTACGATCGCTCCCAGCTCGTCGTCGGAGAGCTGCTCGGGCAGGTAGGAGGCGATGATCTGCGCCTCGCGCTCCTCGGCCTCGGCGAGCTCGGTGCGGCCGCCGTCGCGGTAGGCCTCGGCCGCCTCGAGGCGACGCTTGCGCTGGCGCTGGAGCACCTCGACCTCCTCACCACGAGGGGTGGGCCCGGAGGGATCACCCCGTAGTGCGTTCTCCTTGGCCGCCTTCTGGAGCTCGGACACGATCAGGCGCAGCGCATGGACGCGCTCGCGCTCGCGCGCCTTCATGGCGTCCTTCACGTCATGCTGGACCTGCTCGAGCAACGACACACCTGAAGTGTAGGAGGGCTGAGGGATCGCAAGCGAGGGAATCCGGGTGGCCACCTTCGACTGCTACGGCACGCTGATCGACTGGGAGGGCGGCGCCGCCGCCTTCCTGTACGAGCTGGCCCGCCGCCACGAGCGCGAGCCGCCGCCGGCGCGCGAGCTGCGGGCGCGCTGGGAGGAGCTGCAGTTCGAGCGCCTCCGCGGCGAGTACCGCGGCTACCGCGACATCCTCGCCGACAGCCTCGCCGAGTGGGCCGGCGAGCGCGGCTACCGCTGGAACGCCCGGGACGGCGAGGCGCTGGCGCGTGCGATGGAGAGCTGGCAGCCGTTCCCCGACACCGTGCCCGCGCTGCGCGCGGCCAAGGAGCGCGGCCTGCGGCTGTGGATCGTCTCCAACACCGACCGGGCGATCATGGAGCACGCGCTGGGCCACCTCGAGGTCGACTTCGACGGCGTGACCGTGGCCGAGGACTGCCGCGCCTACAAGCCGTCGACGGAGCCGTTCGAGCACGCGCTGGAGCGGGTCCAGGCCCGCCCCGACGAGGTCCTGCACGTAGCCTTCGGCTTCAAGTACGACATCGGCCCGGCCCAGGAGCTGGGGCTGCGCACGTGCTGGGTCAACCGCAAGCGGGAGCCGGCGCCAGGCGCGGCCCGGCCGGATTTTGAGTGGAGCGACCTGTGGCCCTTGGCTAAGCTTGACTAAGCTGGAGGCACCCGGCTCAGGCCGGGTGCGCGCGGACGAGAACATGAAGCAGGTGAACGTGCATCCTCGAGGACAAGGTGTTCAGCGAGAAGAGGAAGGTCCTGCGGAAAGTGTCGGGAGTCGAGCCTGAAGTCCTGCGTGCGAAGAGCTGGGGCTCAGACGAGATCATCGCGAGGTCGCAGCGTTTGGCCAGGCGCGCGTACGACGACGTGTGGGACTTCTAGGGCGTGGCCCGCGAGCGGGCGGCTCTGAAGCCCACCGCCGGTCATCGGGAACACCAGTTCGTCCGGTCCCCGCGTCACGATGCGCGCATGGCAGGAAACCGACGAATCGTCTCGCCCGGTCCGCACGGCGGGTGGGACGTGAACAATCCGGGCGCTTCGCGCGCCAGCTCTCATCACGACACGCAAGCCGGAGCGCAAGCGGCGGCTCGGGGCTACTTACGCAACAGCGGCGGCGGGGAGCTGATCACCCAAGGTCAGAACGGTCGCATCCGCGCGAATGACACCGTCTCGCCCGGGCACGACCCATTTCCGCCGCGAGGCTGAGCCGGAAGGGGGAGAGTGCGCCTAGGCAGCGGCCTTAGCGTCTTGCAGAAGGCTGATGATCTCAGCCACGACAAGGCCGGGATCTTGCTCAACTTCGAAATCCCACACGCGAACGATCTTCCACCCGGCGGCACCGAGTGCTGCGTTCTGGCGCTCGTCGCGGGCAATGTTGCGCTTGATCTTCTCGTCCCAATAGCCCGTCCAACGCCCCGGTTGCCACTTGCTCGGGTGGCCATGCCAGAAGCACCCGTCGACGAAGACGGCGACGCGCCAGCGCGTAAAAGCAATGTCGATACGTCCGCCCGGCCCCGGCCATTGGCAGCGGTACCCTCGCGCGCCCCCCTGCCAGAGCGCTTGTCGGAGCCGACGCTCGGGCTTCGTGTCTGTGCTCCGAATCGCGGCCATTATTCGGCTGCGCCCCTCGCGGCTCATGGGGCGGCGCGTGGGTGAGCTGCCGGCCATCTCGCTCTTTTCCGGGGCTGGGGGCCTCGACCTCGGCATCGAGCGCGCAGGCTATTCAGTGCGGGCCTGTGTCGAGCACGACGCCGACGCATGCTCCTCGCTGCGTGCGAACTTCCCGGACGCCGCGGTGCTCGAGGGAGACGTCCGACGCATCTCGACCGGGGACCTACTTTCGGCTTCAGGTCTCAAGCCAGGGGAGCCCGAGCTCCTAGTAGGCGGTCCACCGTGTACGCCCTTCTCAAAGTCCGGGTACTGGCTTGAGTACAAGCGCAAGGGCTTGGATCCCGAGGCGAGCCTGCTGGAGCATTACCTTCGGATCCTTGACGAGGCGAGGCCGCGCGCGTTCATCCTCGAGAACGTCTTCGCTCTCGCCTACCGCAACCAGAACCGACCGTGGCTGGAGATGCTCCTTCAGCAGTTCGCTGAGTTCGGCTACCACGTTGCGGTCGAGCCGTTGCTTGCAGCCGACTACGGAGTGCCGCAACGCCGTCAGCGGTTGTTTCTCCTCGGCTCACTTGAGGGAACGCCGACCCTGCCTACGCGGACCCACGGGGGCCCACACGAGACCCGGCGAAGCTGGGACCGCTCGCTTCCCGCGCACGTGACGACTGGCGAGGCGATCGGAGACCTCGCCGACCGCGACGACTTGGCCGAGCCAGAGGAGGCGGTCGCCGGCAAGTATGGGCATCTGCTGCCCGAGATACCGCCCGGCGACAACTACCTGTTCTTTACCGCGAAGCGCGGTCATCCCAAGCCGCTGTTCGGATGGCGGAAGCGCTATTGGAGTTTCTTGTTGAAGCTCGACCCCGACCAGCCCGCCCCAACGATTCAGGCGCAGCCCGGCCCATACGTCGGCCCGTTCCATTGGGACAACAGAAGGCTGCGCGTGCTGGAGCTCAAACGGCTCCAGGCCTTCCCGGATGATTTCGTCATCGTGGGCTCGCGGCGTTCGGCGCAGGTCCAGCTCGGGAACGCCGTCCCGCCGCTGCTCGGTGACTATGTCGCTCGAGCGCTGCTCGCAGGGCCCCGAGCTGAAGGCGCGCAGCTCGAGCTACGAGCCGCCTGAGCCGCCCTTCTGGGCCTCGATCAGTTTGCGTAGCTGAGCCTTGAGCGCCTTCGGCATTCGGAACTCGAACGCCCGCCAGTAGGCATAGAACGCCTCTTCGGTATCGAAGTCACCATCACCCTCACGCAGCCGATCGAGCTTCGTGACGGCGCCGATGTACTCGCGGGTCGTTGATGACCGCTCGGTCGAGGCGATGCGCCAGGGCTCTTGCACCAGCACCTCGATGTCGGTGGCCCGCTCCATCGCCTCGAGATCGAGTGTGTAAATGGCGAGCACGTCAACGTGACTCTCGTACTCGGCAAAGGGCCTGAACATCCCAGGCCACGCGAGATCAGGCCATGCGAAGTACGTGTTGCCGGTGTAGAGCGTGATTCGGCTCTGCGTCTCGCGCGGCGGCGATCGCTTCAGCGGCTTACGGCGTGCCGCCTTGAGGTCGACGGCATGAAACCCGTCACCGAACCGCGCGCCTGAGACCTCCAAGTCGGGATAGCCCCGCTCGGTTCCGACACGAATGTCGACTCCGGGGTCGGCCTCGGCCCGCTCCATCAGGAACTTGACGATCGAGACCTCGAGCACGTTCGCCAGCGCAGCTGGCTCCTTCGGGAGCGGGAGGAAGTGGCCCCCCGCCTCGAGCTTGCGAGCCAGCTCCTTCGCGTCGGTCGCCTCCAGAGGCCAGTCGTGATCAGCGTCTCTGCGGTAGAGGGCAGCGACGTCGAACTCGTACGCCGCCCATGCGGCGCGCAGCCATGCCAGCAGATCTGGATTCGCCGCCATCGGGGTTCTGTTCGTCCTCGCGGGCCTGCGCCCTGCCCTGGGCGCGGGCGCTGGATCGACGGCTCCGTTCGCAGGCCGCCTCGGGATCAGACCGCCCGCCAAGGGCTCCCCCGCCGAGTGTTGCACGCGCTCGCGTGCGGGACGGGGGCATCGGCCCCGCATCGGGCGGGGCTCCGAGCCGAGGAGGCCGCATGCTGGACGTCGAGACGCTCTACCGCGAGCACGCCGAGGACCTGCGCCGCGCGCTCCGCCGTCGTTTCGATTCGTCGGTCCCGGATGTGTGATCGAGGACGCTTGCTCTGCGACATGGCCAATCGCGTGGAAGAGGCGAGACCACGTCCGAGACGACAACCCGATGGGTTGGCTCTACACAGTCGGACTCCACGAGGTGCTAGCCCTCCTCCGTAAGCGCCGCGCCGAAGCCACGGGCGAGCCGGTCGATGGCCCCGATGACAGGACGAGCCCGGAACTCGTGCTCGATGCGCACGAGGCGATCAGGCTCGTGGGGCAGCTCACACCGAACCAGCGCTTGGCGATGAGCCTTCGCGTGGCTGGCTACAGCTACAGAGAGCTGGCCGACCTGACCGGCCAGACGTACACCTGGGTCAACCGGCACCTCACCGAGGGGCGGAGGGCGCTGCGAAACCTGGCCCAGGCTTCCGAGTAGTGAGGCCGGCGCGGCCGATCCACCCGATCAGAAGCCGAGCGCGTCACGGACGACTCGCTCTGCCCTTTCGCGGTCACCTTGCGCGAGGGCCTCGAGCCCCGCGGCAAGAGCGCGGGGCGGCGCCCCGCTCTCAACGGCCCGCTCGATCGCGGCCTCCAGGTCGTCGATCGCCGGCCCGCTGAGGCGGAACCATCGTGCGCATCGGCGAGAGTCGTCCTCGTACACGGTCACGTAGCGGTCTCCTACGCCGCCTTCGTCGGCCTCGATCAACATGTGCGCGCCTGGCTCACGCGCGGACACCTCGGCATGCCGACGATCGAGCGAGGCCGTCTGATCCGCCTCCGCGACGAGCTCGAGCTCTGCCCAGCCCTCCACGCGGGCGGTCGCGGCGACGCACGCGGACGCCTGGAGCGCCGTATCCACGCGCTCCATGCTGACGCGATCGAGTCCGAGTCCGGCGCCGTAGAGCATGAGGCACGCATCCTCCGCTGCGGCGACCTCCCACCATCCCGGCGGTGGAGTGTCATTCGAGAAGGCGACGAGTTCTCCGTCGTGCTCTTCGACGACGAGCTCGTCGCCGCGACGGCGGACGAGTAGGCCCTCGACGCGACCCGCGGTGATTCGGTACCAGGAGTCCGTCACCGGCTCCCAGCCACGGCGCAGGAACGACCGCTTCTGGCGGTCGTCGCCGCCAAACTCGTCGGACAGCAACGTCACCGCGAACTCGAACACGATCATGGCTCGCGGGAACGCGGGCGACCCGCGCAGGATTGGGTAGGCGACGAAGCGGACGTCGGTGAGCAGCTCCGCGAGGTCCAGCTCTCCGTCGATGTCGTAGACCTGCGAGCGCGCGCACGCCTCGTGGGCGAAGTTGATGCTGAGGACCGTGTTCTCGCTGACACCGACGACCACTGTCGCCGGCCTGGAGTCCTCTGGGGGAATGGTGCGGCGACAGCCGATGCAGACGACAAGGCCGTTGCTCCGTCAGGCGCTGGTCGCCGCCTGCGCCGCGGTCGAGACGTTCGTCGGTGATCGCATCATGGAGCGTCTGCGCAGAGCACTCGAGAGCAACCCGCGCCCGACGCGGTTGCTCGACCTTCCCATGACCGTGGGTGACTGGCTGCGGATCGAGGAGACCTACGAGCGCCGACGGTGGGGTCTGCGGGAGATCGTGGAGGTGGAGGTGAGACGTCTCGCGAGCCCGTCGCCGAGCCAGATCGGAATCGCCCTCGGCATTGTCGGTGAGAAGAACCTGTGGAAGCGGGTGGATGGCCGAAGGGGGGTGGCCGCGGGACGCTCCGAAAGCGCCCTAGAGAGGATCTACGAACGGCGTAACCGCATTGCGCACCAGGGTGACCGATCAGGGCGCGGCCGAGCGGCAATTTCGATCGACGAGGTCGAGGAGGACCTTCGCTGCATCGCCGCGATCGTCGATGCGCTCGATAGAGAAACGGTCGCGTGACAGATATGTCGGGCCCATCAGAGGTACTACGTGAGTTCCTCAACGAACACGACGGTCCCGAGGCGGCAGCGGCAGCGGTCGGCCTGCGCCGCGACTACCAGACGTGGGCTCGTTCGGTCGGCGCGGAGCCATTGACCGACGACGAAATGCGGGAGATGGGGCGCGGCTCGGGAGCCGTGCTGGCAGGGCACCCCGAGTGGCGCGGCGAGTACGGCTGGGCACACGAGCCGCTTCTGACTAGCAGCCGCGACTACCGCGAAGCCCACCAGCGCCAGCCACGCGCGCGCGGCCCCTCGTTCTCCGACCTGGAAGCCGCCGTCGGGCAGCGAGCGGACAAGCTCTTGTGGGCGTGGGCCAGCCGCGCAGTCCATTTGAACATTGACGCGACCGGCACTGTGGAGCTCCCGGTCGCGCCGCGCCCCAGCGAGCTCGCGGAGGCCGGGGAACGGGTCGGGTCGTCGCTCGCGGTCCCAACGGCGATGCTCGTCTGCACCTGGCCGACACCGCCCGATCCTGTCGCGGAGTACGGCGAGCTGGCTCAATTCGTGCTCTGCCTCGGAGGCGAGGCACGCGAGCGCTTTGCGGAGCTCGACCCTGGTAGCGGGTAACTCTTGGCAGCAAGGCGTCAGCCTGAGATAGCCCAACGTGACCGGCCTGTCGGGCGCCTTGAGAGCCAGCGTCCGGTCCGCGCCGCGAAAGAGGCATCGAGCACTCGAGGGTCGCCGTCCCGCGCCCGACGCGAAAGCCGTATCCCGAGCCGTATCCCGAAATCAGCATTTCCGAGCAGTTCTCGGACACACTGAAACTGCTCTAGAAAGCCAAAACGAACTCAGAACCGACGGACTACGGAAACTCGATGTCCGTGCGCAGCAGCTCGGGCGTATCCGGAGGGCTCTGCTCGATCGGCACGGAAAGGTCCACCAGGCGCATGGCGGCGACCCTACCGCTGGACGCATGTCCTACGCAGGGCCATCCGGTGACGGTCGATAAGCGGAGTGGCAAACGATCCCGGCTACGGGGGCAACCGCCGGGGTCACGTCAGCAGCAACGCGCTCCAACCGAGCGACGACAGGCGGCGGCGTTCGCGCATCGGCGC
>JBOGXS010000269.1:0-12990 GCA_050693815.1 Thermoleophilaceae bacterium
GCTCGACGCGGCGGAGGCAGAGGCGCTCGACGCCTACTCGCGCGCCGTCGTGGCGGTGGCCGAGCGGGTCGGGCCGTCCGTGACCAGCCTGCGCGTCATGCGCCGCGTGCGCGGCGGGCAGATGCCCGCCGGCGCCGGCAGCGCCGTGGTGCTGACGCCGGACGGCTTCCTGCTCACCTCCGCGCACGTCGTGGGGCGAAGCACGCGCGGCGGGCGGGCCACCTTCGCCGACGGGCACGAGGAGCGCTTCGAGGTCGTGGGCCGCGATCCGCTGTCCGAGCTCGCCGTGCTGCGCGCCGAGGGCGGCGCGCTCGAGCCGGCCACGCTCGGGGGCGACGAGCGGCTCCGCGTCGGCCAGCTCGTTGTGGCGATCGGCAACCCGCACGGGCTGGGCGGCTCGGTCACGGCCGGCGTGATCTCGGCGCTGGGCCGATCGCTGCCCGCCCGCGCGCGGCGGGGCGCCCGCATCATCGACAACGTGATCCAGACCGACGCCGCCCTCAACCCGGGCAGCTCGGGCGGCGCCCTGGCGGACTCGCGCGGGCGCGTGATCGGCATCAACACCGCGGTGGCCGGCGTGGGCCTCGGCCTGGCCGTGCCCATCAACGACGCCACCCAGCGCGTGATCTCCGACCTCATGCGCGACGGCCGCGTGCGCCGCGCCTACCTGGGCATCGCGATGGGGGCACGCCCGGTGCCGCCGCAGGCTCGCGCCGCGGCGGGAGCGGCGACCTGCATCGAGGTCGTCGAGGTGGTCGACGGAAGTCCCGCCGACCGGGTCGGCATCCGGCCCGAGGACCTCATCCTCTCCGTGAACGGGAGCACCGTCGAGCGGGTGGAGGACCTCCAGCGGCTGATGGTCGCGGAGCTGATCGAGGTTCCCGTCGACGTGCGCCTGCTGCGGGCCGGTCGCCTGCTCGAGGTGCAGCTCACGCCGGCGGAGCTGGATTGAGACGGGCTACAGGCGCGCCCCGGATCAAAGACCCGGGATGTGGCGCACGGCGAAGCCGCCGGCCGGGCGCACCGCCTCCTGCCAGCGCGTGCCGGCGCGGCCCTGGCCGCTCGTGTCGAAGCGCAGGCCGGCCACGATCATGAAGACGTGGCCGTTGTTGGCGTAGATCGTGATCCAGCGGCCGGGACCGGGCGCGCCGTAGGAGGCCAGCAGGCCGGAGGTGAGCGGGCGGTCCAGCAGCCCCGCCCCGGCCAGGGCGAACGAGACGGAGCCCGAGCAGTCGTAGCCGTCGTCGCGCCAGGCCCCGTGGCCACCGCCCCACTTGTAGGGGAACTTGGCAATCTGGTTCGCCGCCAGGATCAACCGCTTGACCACCTCCGGCGCGTCCTCGGGCGCCTGGGCGGTGCCGTCGCCGAGCACCCGGGCGCGCTTGCCGGTGGGCAGGAAGGCGGTGGTGTTGAGGTGCTGCGTGAAGTCGGCCAGGGCGGCGCGCGCCTCGCGCAGCTCGGCGCGCACCTCGGCGTCGCTCGGCGCGCCCGGGCTGGGCGCATCCTCGGACGGGTCGACCCGGGTGAAGTCCGGCTCGGAGCCCGCGCCGCGCAGCTCCACCGCCCGCGCCTTCGAGCGCGGTGCCGCATCCGGGTCGGGCTGCGAGGCCCGGCCCTCGGTCGCCGCCTCGGGCGTGAGCACGACCTCCTCCGGCCCGGGGTCCTCGGCCCTATCGCTCTCGGTGGCCCGGCCGCACCCGGCCAGGGCCGCGAGCGTCAGGAGGAGCGCGAGCGCTCGTGCTGGAATCGGGACTTCCATTCCTCGTAGGGCATTCCGTAGACGATCTCCCGCGCCTGCGGGTCGGACAGCTCGAGCCCGCGCTCCTCGGCCGCCTCGCGATACCAGCGCGACAGGCAGGTGCGGCAGAACCCGGCCAGCTCCATCAGGTCGATGTTCTGTACATCGGTCCGCTCGCGCAGATGCTGAACCAGCCGCCTGAAGGCGGCGGCCTCGAGCTCGGTTTGCGTGGCTTCTTCCATGGAGTTTGGAACGATAGGGACGATGACTCACAGAGACCCCCACGTGCCCCCCGACCCGAGCGGGATCGAGGAGCCGCACGACGTGCTGGCCGCCGACGAGTTCGGCATCGGGACCCGCGACGAGCGCCTCCCGCCCGACCCGACCGGCATCCACGAGCCCCACGACGTGCTCGCGGCGGAGGAGTTCGCGATGCCGGCCGGCGCCGAGCCCCACGGCGAGGGCGCCGGCCGCCCGGATCCGCGCACGCTCATCCCACTGATCCTGATCGCCGCCCTCGTGGCGCTGGCGGTGCTGCGCCGTCGCGGCTGACGTGCCCGCCCTCTCACCGGAGAACCGCATCGAGGTCGCGGTCGACCGGTCGCTCTGCATCGGCTCGGGCGACTGCGTGGACACCGCCCCCGACGTCTTCCAGCTCGACGACGAGGACAAGGCGGTGGTGATCGACCCAGACGGCGCCCCGGTGGACGACGTGCTCAGCGCCGCCGGCAACTGCCCGGTGAGCGCGATCTTCGTGGTCGGCGAGAGCGGCGACCTCTACCCGTAGGGCCGCAAGCACCCGGCTCGCGGGCCAGCGCATGCGGGTTGCCCGCCCGGTCGGTCGCGAGGAGCCGCGCTATCAGCCGCCTGGCGGCTCGCCGGTCGGCCTTCCGGGCGGCGTCGACGTGCCAGTCGACGGCACGACCCTCGGCGTGGAGCGAGGCCCGGTTCCGGCCCCAGCGCTCGCAGCGCAGGATCCCCCACGAGACGCCGCGGGCGTTGCGCCCGAGCCACTCGACCAGGGCGAGCGCCCCGGGCGACGGCCGCTTGCGGCACTCCGTGGCGTGGTCGTAGGCGTAGTCGTCGATCGGGGGCGGCTCCGCCGGGGCCGCCGCGACGAAGACAAGGCAGCCGAGGACGGCGAGCACGAGGAGGCGCGCGAGCACGCCCCATTAATCGGCGGATCGGCCGCGGACTGTGAGCGAATCCGCGCGCAGCCGGCCGAGCCGGCTGCTTGCGGCTGAGCGAATCCGCGCGCAGCCGGCCGAGCCGGCTGCTTGCGGCTTAGCGCTTCCCCCGCCCGTAGACGAGTCGGAGCACTCGGTCCAGCAGCTTGGTCGTGCGCGCCTTGTAGGGCAGCATGTGGAGGTCGCGCTTCGGAGCGAAGCGCGTGACCAGCAGCGCCTGCTTCTTCGTGTACTTGCGGATCCCGTCCGCGCCGTGGCGGCTTCCCAGGCCCGACGACTTCCAGCCGCCCATAGGCAGCTCGAGCGCCACGTAGTTCACCTGCGCGTCGTTCACGCACACCACGCCCGCCTCGATCATCCGGGCCAGCCGCTCGCCCTTGGCGACGTCCTTGGTCCAGACGGACGCCTGGAGGCCGTAGGTGGAGTCGTTGGCCAGCCGCACCCCCTCCTCCGCGTCGCGCACCTTCATCACCGGCAGCGTCGGGCCGAAGGTCTCCTCGGTCATGCACTCCATCGAGTGGTCCACGTCCACGAGCAGGGTCGGCTCGTAGAAGTCGCCCGGGCCGTTGCCGCGCCGGCCGCCCACGAGCGCCCGCGCTCCCTTGCCGAGCGCGTCCCTCACGTGCCCGTCGATCAGGTCGACCTGCGGGGGCGAGGTGATGGCGCCGACGTCGATCGCGCCGGGGCCCCCGGGCGCGCCGTGGCGCAGGTCGCGCATCTTTCGCTCGACCCTACCGACGAAGTCGTCGTACGCCGGCTCCTCCACGTAGACGCGCTCGACCGAGACGCAGGTCTGCCCGCCGTTCTGCATCGAGTAGTGGACCGCCGCGTTCGCCGCCCGCTCGAGGTCCGCGTCGGCCAGCACGAGCATCGGGTCCTTGCCGCCCAGCTCGAGGCTCACCGGGGTGAGGGTCTTCGCCGCCCGCTCCATCACCTTCCTGCCGACCTCGGTGGAGCCGGTGAACATCACCGAGTCGACGTGGTCGATCAGCTCCCCGCCGACGTCGCCTCCGCCGACGGCCACGAGGAACACGTCGTCGGGCATGCCGCACTCCCGCAGGCCCTCGGCCATGAGCAGCGAGGTGAGCGGGGTGAGGCTGGCCGGCTTCAGCACGCATGAGTTGCCCGCCGCAAGCGCTGGGATGCAGTCGCCGAACGCGTTCGTGAGCGGGTAGTTCCAGGGGCCGATCACGCCCGCCACGCCGACCGGGGCATAGCGGACGACCAGCTTGCGCCCGAGCACGAACGGAGAGGACGAGCGGATTCGCTCGTCGGCCAGGTACTTCGGAGCGTGCTTCGCCCAGTGGCCGAAGGCGCTCGCCGCGTAGCCCACCTCCGCCAGCAGCGCGTCCTCGTAGGCCTTGCCGTTCTCCGAGACGATCGTCTGGGCGATGCGTTCGGTGTTGTCGACCACCCACTTCTGGGCGCGACGAAGGACCTGGCCGCGGCCCTCGAAGCCGAGCGCCTCCCAGCCGGGCTGCGCCGCGCGAGCGCGCGCCACCACGCCCTCGACCTCCTCGGGCGACAGGGCGGGGACCGATGCAATGACCTGGCCCGTGGCCGGGTTGTGCACCTCGATCTGGCGGGTGGCCGTGTCGCGGGTCGCCGTCTCCAACACCTGGTCCTCCTTCGTCGGCTGGGGGCAGAACCCTAGCCGGAAGCACGCGGCTCGGCCGCGTGCGCACGGAACGGTGTTCAGCCGAAGGTGAAGGCGTAGCCGGTCACCCCGCGCGGCACTCGCAGGGTCAGCCGGCGATCCTCCACGCGCCGTAGCGAGACCAGCCGGTAGAGCCGCTCCTCGCGGACGGTCACGCGGCCGCCCGCCACGTCGTCGCCCGCCTCCGCGGCGCGGATCGGGCGCCCGTCGAGCAGCACCTCGACATCGTGCGGGCGCTCGCCCTCCGAGCTCAGAACCAGGAAGACCTTGCGCGCGGTCACGCGCGCGTCGATCCGGGCGTCGCGCAGCGCCGTGGCGGACTCGCGCGAGACCCTCCAGGTGCCCGACAGCGCGAAGTGGACCGGAGGCAGCTCGTCCACGCCCGGGTAGCGGCCCACGCCCGGCCGCAGCGGACCCGGGAGGAAGCGCTCGGCGCGCTCGTAGCCGAGATAGGTCTCAGGGGTGGCGAGATCCGGCGACGCCGTCTCCACACGCGCGCTCGCCATCTCGCCGAGCCGCTCCCGGCCGGCCTCGGCCAGCAGCGCGCGGATGGCGGCCTCGGTCTCCTCGTAGGCGCCCTCGCCGAAGTGCGCGTAGCGCACCCGCCCGTGCGCGTCGATCAGGTACTTGGCCGGCCAGTACTGGTTGCCCCAAGCGCTCCACGTGGCGTACTCGTTGTCCTGGGCGACCGGGTAGCGCAGCCGGTTCTGGGCGATGGCGCGCCGCACGTTCTCCGCCTCGCGCTCGAAGGCGAACTCGGGGGTGTGCACGCCGACGATCGTGAGTCCGCGATCGCGGTAGCGGCCGTCCCAGGCGCGCAGGTAGGGAAACGTGCGGATGCAGTTGATGCAGGTGTAGGTCCAGAAGTCGATCAGCACCACGCGGCCGCGCAGGCCGGCCAGGGTGAGGGGCGCGTCGGCAGGGGTGTTGAACCAGCGATCGTTGCCGGTGAACTCGGGCGCCCGACCGAGCACGGGGAGGCCCGCCCGTCGCTCGTCGCCCGGCGGTGGCTCGGTCTCGGCGAAGCGCGAGCGCCCGCGCAGGTCGGCCAGCCGATCCTCCACCGCGTCCGAGCGCTCGAGCGTGCGGGTGGGGTTGGTGACGAAGGCCGGGAGGTCGTCGGCCAGCGCGGTCTGGAAGCGGACGTCAAGGTCGGCAACCACGGCGACCGCGGTGGCCAGCATCACCGCCCCCAGCGCGCGCTGCAGGCCCGGGCCGCGTCCGGCGGCACGCAGCCGGTCGAGCAGGCGCCGCCCGCCGTAGGCGATCAGGAGCAGCACGAGCGCCGAGCCGCCCGCGTAGCCGAGCGCCACCGCCACCAGCTCGCCCGACGCGCCCTGGATGGCCGACACCGACACCACGGCAGCCAGGATCGGCCCGGCGCAGGGCGCGTAGACGAAGCCGAGCCCGGCGCCCACCAGCAGGCCCGACCAGAAGCCCTCGCCACGGCCGCGCGGACCGAACCGGGCCAGCCGCGACAGCGGCGCCTCGATCCGTGCCGCGACGCCCGGCATCAGCAGCGACGCGCCGAAGGCGACCAGCACCGCCACCGCCACCGTGCGGACGGCGCCGTCCGGAAGCCCCACGCCGTCGACCAGCGAGGCGAGCGCCACGATGGCCAGCGTGTGCGTGGCGGTCAAGCCGGCGATCACCCCGAGCGGCCGCCGCCGGCCGCCGCTGCCCGCGGAGGCCAGCAGGGCCGGGAGCACGGGCAGCACGCAGGGCGTCAGCGCGGTGCCGGCCCCGGCGACGAAGGCGAAGGCCACGAGGATGGGCATGCCGTGTCATAGGGTGTCGCACATGTCGAAACTCCAGGTGAACGGCCAGACGCTGTACCACGAGGTCCACGGCGAGGGGGAGCCGCTCCTGTGCGTACACGGCCTGGCCACCGACACGCTCGCCTGGGCCCTCCAGGTGCCGGCCTTCTCCGCCCGGCACCGGACCGTGGTGTTCGACAACCGCGACGTCGGCCGCTCCTCGATGGCCGCCGAGAGCTACGAGATCGCCGACATGGCCCAGGACGCCCTCGCTCTGGCCGACGCGCTCGAGCTCGACTCCTATCACCTGCTCGGCGTGTCGATGGGCGGTGCGATCGCGCAGGAGATCGCCCTGGCCGCCCCGGAGCGCGTGCGCACTCTCACGTTGGCCATGACGTTCGCCGCCGGCGGCCAGTGGACGCGCAAGCTGAGCGAGGTGTGGGGCGCGCGCGTGCGGCGCGTGTCGCACGAGGAGCACGTGGACGAGCTGATGCTGCTCAACTTCTCGGAGGCCTTCTTCGAGAACGCCGAGGGGGCGGCCTGGATGCGGGACCTCATGCTCCAGAACCCGCATCCCCAGCCGGCGGAGGCATTCGCGCGGCAGCTCGACGCCTCGAGCCGCCACGACACCACCGAGCGGCTCGACACGCTCGA
This sequence comes from Thermoleophilaceae bacterium, assembly GCA_050693815.1. Classification (GTDB taxonomy): domain Bacteria; phylum Actinomycetota; class Thermoleophilia; order Solirubrobacterales; family Thermoleophilaceae; genus JACVRW01. The sequence goes on from JBOGXS010000269.1 coordinate 6,994, forward strand.
GATGCCGACCCACGTGATCGGGGCCGAGCACGACATCCTCGTCCCGGTCTGGAAGGCGCGCGAGCTGGCCGCGCTGATCCCCGGCGCCACCCTGACCGTGCTCGACGCCGCCCCACACGGCGCGAGCGTCGAGCGCGCGGAGGAGTTCAACCGCTCGGTGCTCGACTTCATCGCCGAGCGGGCGCCGGCGCCGGCCTAAGCCGTAAGCACGCGGCTCGGCCGCGCGCGCGGATCCGGGTCAGAGGCTTTCCAGCGCCTCGTCCAGCGTCTCGTTCACGGGCGCGGCGCGCTCGAACTCGACGATCTGCAGCACCCGCGCCACCGGCTTGCCCTCGCGCGCGACTACCCGCAGCTCCTGGCGCCGGCTCCCCAGCTGCCGCGCCAGGGCGAACAGCATCGCTATCCCGCTCGAGTCGATGAACTCGAGGTCGACCAGGTCCACGATCAGCGCCCGGGCCGAGGTCGGCACCGCGTCGTGGATGCTGTCCCCGGTGGCGGCGGCGCCGGCGATGTCGAGCTCGCCCGTGACGCGGGCGACCACCACCTCGCCGCGCTCCTCGATCTCGAGTCCCACAAGCTCAGTCACGCAGGTCCTCCGTTCGCGCCCGTTTCGGCTGCGTTCAGCGTCCGTTCCAGCTTCACCGTGGTTCCCTCCGGCGTCGGCGTTACCTCAACGGTATCCATCAGCGCGCGCATCAACGAGAGCCCGCGCCCATGGTCGCCGTCGCGCGGCGCGCGCCAGGCGCCGTAGTCGCGGATCGCGAGCCGCACGACGCGGTCCTCGGCCTGCCCGCTGACCTCGAACGGCGCCCCACCGCCGCCCCCGGCGTGCTCGATCGCATTGGTCGCCGCCTCGCCGCAGGCGGTCACTATCTCGGCGATCTCCTGGTCGTCTCCTCGCACGTGGCGCAGCCAGCGCCGGAGCAGCGAGCGCATCGACGCGAGCGACTCCGGCGCGACGGGAAATTCGACCCGAAAGCGATCCGACATCGGGACCGTGCGCAGCGTGAGCAGGGCCACGTCGTCCGGAGCCCCCCGGTGCGGAACGAGCTCGCGCAGCACGTGGTCGCAGAGCTGCTCGGGCTCCTCGGGGGCGTCGTGCACCACGGCCACGAGCCGGCCCATGCCGGCGTCGATGTGCTCACCGGGACGCTCCACCAGGCCGTCGGTGTAGAGCACCACGGTCTCGCCGGGGCTCATCGGCATCGAGACCTCCTCGAAGTCCGGGAAGGGCAGCACGCCGAGCGGAACGGAGCTGCCGCCCTCGAGGTACCGCGGCCGGCGCCCGTCCGTCGCGAGCAGCGGCGGCGGGTGGCCCGCGTTGACCCAGCGCACCTGGCCCTCGGCGGGATCGACCACCACGTAGATCAGCGTGGCCATCTGGCTCTCGTCGGCCTCGGTCCAGATCAGCCGGTTGAGCTGCTCGAGCACGCGCGCCGGAGCGTGGCCCTCGAGCGCGTAGGCGCGCAGCGCCGAGCGCAGCCGGCCCACCATCGACGCCGCGGCGAGCCCCTTCCCCGCCACGTCGCCCATCACGAGCCCCACCCCGCCTCCCGGGATCGACAGGACGTCGTACCAGTCCCCGCCCACCTCCGCCTCGGCGGCTGCGGGCAGGTAGCGCGCGGCCACCGCGAGGCCGGGCAGCTGCGGGAGCCGCTCGGGCAGCAGGCTGCGCTGCAGCGTCTCCGCGATGCGGTGCTCGCGCTCGTACACGCGCGCGTGCTCGATGGCGAGCGCCACGCGGTCGGCGGCCAGGCGCAGCAGGTTGAGGTCGTCGGAGGCAAAGCGGCGCGGAGCTTCGGCGCAGGCCACGAGCACGCCCGTGACCTGGCCCTCGGCCAGCAGGGACACCCCGATCAGAGGGTCGGCCAGCTGCGGCTCGCGGGCGGCCGCCACCTCCCGTGCGAAGACCTCGTCGAAGGAGGACCCGGCTCGGAGGTCCAACCGGCCCCCCTCCCCGGTTAGGTAGATCGCCGCCGCGTCAGCCTCGAGCACGTCGCGCACGCGGGTCACGAGGTCCGAGAGGATGTCGTCGAGCGTGCGGTGGACGAGCGCGGCGTCCACGAGCTCCTGCATCCCGCTCACGATCACGGCCACGCGCTCGGCCTCGGCGCGGGCCGCCTGCTCGCGCATGAGCGCCTCGTGCTCCTCCTGGCGGCGCCGCCGGTCGGTCACGTCGCGAATGAACCCGGCCACGAGGACCTCCCCGCGTACGTCGACCTTCGACACGGTGGCCTCGGCGGGGAAGCGGCGGCCGTCGCGGCGCTGGAACTCCGAGTCGAAGTGCTCGGTGGCCACGGGCTCGGGATCGTCCACCAACCCCATGCGCCGCCGGTCGTGGCGCTCGCGGAGCTCGGGCGGGACCACCAGGTAGCGGAACAGGCTGCCGACCGCCTCGGCCGCCGACCAGCCGAACATCCGCTCCGCGGCGGCGTTCCAGGTGCGGATGGTCCCGTCGCGGTCGAGCGTGACGAAGGCGTCGGGTGAGCTGTCGAGCACGAGTCGCGTGCGCGCGTCGCTCTGCTGCAGCTCGCGCGCGCTCCGCGCCGACGCCGCCTGCTGGTCTCGCAGCCGGCCGAGCATGCGCGAGATCAGAAGGCCGGCGATCAGCGGCGTGCCCACCGCGAGCAGCCAGCGGATCGCGGGGCTGGACGGATCCTGGATGGCGAGCACGACGCCGTAGGCCACCCCGATGTAGGCCAGGTGGAAGATCGCGACCGGCAGGCTGAAGAAGTAGAAGGCGTACAGCGCCGTCCAGGTGTAGAGCAGCGGGTAGAGGCTGGAGGCGCCCGTGTAGTAGTTCGCGAAGCTCAGGATCGTCGTGCCCGCGGCGAGCACGACGTGCAGCTGCCAGTCGCTCACGCGCTCGGCCTGTACGTGGACGAGGGCGGCGGTGGCGATCGCGATGCCGGCCAGGACGTACAGCTGCAGGTCGCGCACGCCCTGGTCGTGGGGCAGCACGAGCGTGAGCAGCCCGAGCGACGCTCCCGCGACGAAGAGGTACGCGAGAGAGCGCGCCTTGACGCGCAGGTCGAACAGCTCCCGCATCTCCCTCACGACCGCTCGGAAGGTTACTTACGCCTCGAGCCCGCCGCTACGAGCCGAGAGCCGCGCCAGCGCCTCGTGGCACTCGACCACCCGGCGCTTGACCACGTCGTCGTCGGACCGGTCGTGCACGAGGTCCCAGGTCTTGTCGGCCACGTCGCGCGCGGTTTCGGGAGTGGCCTGCGCGCACAGCCTGTCGACCAGCTTGAGCTCGAACGCCTGCAGCTGGTCGGCGGGGTCGCCGGGGGGCATGCGTGGAAGGGGCTCGTCGGTGCCCTCGCGCCACATCTGGGTGGCCATCACGAGCCGGTTGCGGAGCTCCATCTGATCCACGCGCGCCGCAGGCTACCGGGGCTCAGTGCTGCCCGCCGAGAGTACCGTCGATGGTCGGGCCGTCCGAGCGCGACGGTTATCGAGGCGGGGAGCACTCAGCGTGCGCGGAGCGCCAGCCGGCGCAGCAGCGGCTGGGGATCGAGCGGCGCTCCGGTCGTGCCGCGGCCGGCGCGCATCTCGAGGTGGAGGTGGTCGCCCCAGCACGAGCCGGTGCAGCCCACGGCGCCGACCCGCGCGCCGGCCTCGACGGGCTCGCCCACGTGCAGCGGGGTCGGGGCGCGCATGTGCAGGTAGACGAAGGTGCGGTCGACCTCCGGGCACCAGATCGCGACGTAGTTGCCGCGTCCGCCGTCGTCGCCCGTCTCCACAACCTGCCCGGCGCGGACGGCCACGAGCGGCGTGCCTGCGTCGGCGAACACGTCCTGGCCCTCGTGCCGGCGCCCGCCGCGCCATGCGCCGAAGCGGGCGTCCGCCTCGCCGAACTCGATCACTCCTCGCACCGGGAACCACGCGGGCGGCTCGACCTCGGCCGCCAGGGCGGTGCGGGTGACGGAGTCGAAGGCGTCGGCGAGCGAGGTCGGCTCGCCGACGGTCTGAGCCGCCGCATGGCTGGGAGCGGCGACCGCGACCAGGGTCGCGAGCGCCGCGAGAGGGGCACGTACCACACCTAGACCGTAACCTGAACGCGTGTCGGAATGCATCTCTGGGGTGAGCGGCCAACCGGCTGCACGCCGCGGCTATGCTCGCGCGATCGCTTTCGAGGATGACGAGGGAGGTCTTCCATGACGGTCATCGATCGCCGGGCGTTCCTGAGGCGGGCCGGCCTGTCCACTGCCGCGCTCGCCGCGCTGGGCGGCCCGCTCCAGGGTGTGTTCGCGCGCGGTGCGCTCGCCGCCGGCTCGACCGGCGTGGCGCCCGACAACGGTGGATACGGACCGATCGGACCGGTACGCGACCTGACCGACGGCGAGGTGCGGCTGCACCTGCCCAAGGGCTTCAAATACCGCAGCTTCACGCCGACGGGCACGCGGATGAGCGACGGCGTGATCACGCCGGGACGCCACGACGGCATGGCCGCTTACCGCTGGGGCCCGGGCCGCTACCGCCTGGTCCGCAACCACGAGGTCAACGGCCCCGTCGGTGCGTTCGGCGCGCGCGGCAAGGCGTACGACAGGATGGCCGGCGGCGGCACGACGACGCTCGAGGTCAACCGTCACGCGGCCAAGGTGGACTCGTGGGTCAGCTGCAACGGCACCCAGATGAACTGCGCCGGCGGAGCGACCCCGTGGGGAACCTGGCTCACCTGCGAGGAGACCGTCAACGGCCCTGACGTGGGCAACGACTTCACCGGGGCGGACAACAGCCTGCTGCAGCGCCGGCACGGCTACGTCTTCGAGGTGCCGGTGCGCTGGGGCCCCGGCGAGCACGTCAAGCTCGAGCCGGTCCGGTCGGCGGGCCGGTTCGCGCACGAAGCCGTCGACATCGACCCGAAGACCGGGATCCTCTACCAGACCGAGGACAACTTCGGCTTCCCGTCGGGCTTCTACCGCTACATCGCGCCGCGGAACCCGATGCGGGCGCGTCGGCTACGCGACGGCGGCGTGCTCGAGATGCTCAAGATCGAGGGCATGCCGAACGCGCAGCTCGATCGCGGGCAGACGCCGGGAGTCACCTACGACGTCGAGTGGGTCACGATCGACGAGCCCGACGCCACATTCGCGCCCGGCACGACGAACGACGAGGCGATCGTGTTCGTGGGCGACCAGGGGCGGGCCAAAGGCGGCGCGATCTTCAGCCGCCTCGAGGGCATCTTCTACGACTCCGGCAGGGTCTACCTCGTCTCGACGCAGGGAGGCGACACTCCCGCGGGCGAGCCGCCCCCGTCCGGCTACGGGGACGGCTTCGGGCAGCTGTGGGTCTACGACACGGCGCAGGAGACGATCACGCTCCTGTTCGAGTCGCCGAGCCGCACCGTGCTCGAGCTCCCGGACAACCTCTGCATCAGCCCGCAGAAGTCGTCGCTGCTGTGCGAGGACGGGCCGACCGAGAACTACCTGCGCGGCATCACGCCGGCCGGCGAGATCTTCGACTTCGCACTCAACGCGATCGAGCGGCGGATGGGCGAGGAGTTCGCCGGCTCGACGTTCACCCCGGACGGCAAGGTGCTGTTCGTCAATCTCCAGTCGAGGTCCGGCCTCACGTTCGCGATCTGGGGCCCGTGGAGGAAGGGGGCGTTGTAGGGATCGCCCCGGGCCCCGGGGTCATGAAGGAGATGGCGGGGCCGAGGCCGGCCTCCCTGCGTACTCGTCGACGCTGGGCTGCCCGCTCATGCGGACGGAGGCTATCCGCCCTGTGCCTTGCCGCCCTTGCCGCCCTTGGACGGGCGGGCGGGCGGGGCCGTGCCTTCCGCGAGGGCCGGGGCCTGCACCGCCACGGGCGCCTCGGCCTTGGGCTCGTTCTTCGCCCGCGGCACCGAAGGCTCGGCCGGCCTCGGCGCCCGCTCGGGCGCGCCGCGCTTCACCGGCGGATCGATCGCGATTCGATCGTTGGCGAAAGTCCTACGGAGGTAGTCCTGAACTCGGGCAATCTCGTTCGTCGTCATCCCTTCCTCGTCTGCCG
>JBOGXS010000270.1:0-4017 GCA_050693815.1 Thermoleophilaceae bacterium
GGTGGTCGCCGACATCCTGCCGATCGAGGCCGAGCCCCACAGGGCGCAACGCGTCCTCGACGAGGTCCCCTTCTGGTTTCACACCTTCGCCCTCAACCGCGACGAGGGCATCTATACACCCGGCGCGGCGCTCGACCACCGCTACCGGATCCCCGCCCTCCTCCGGGAATTCACCGGCCTGAGCGTCCTCGACGTCGGCGCCTTCGACGGGTTCTACGCCTTCGTCGCCGAGGACCGTGGAGCCGACCGCGTCCTCGCGATCGACAACGAGCAGTACGTGCACTGGGTTCGCTCGCGGTGGGGCACCGAGCTCGAGGGCGGCGAGGGCTTCCGCGCGATCCACCGCCTGCTCGACTCGGCCGTCGAGTACCAGCCGCTCGACGCCTTCGAGCTCGACGAGCTCGACGAGACGTTCGACCTCATCTACTGCTTCGGGATCCTCCACCGCGTCCAGAACCCGCTCGGCCTCCTGCGCCGCCTGCGCGACCGGCTCGAGCCGGACGGCCGCGTCCTGCTCGAGACGCACGGCGTGCCCGAGAACGACGGATCGCAGCACGGCGTCGTCCGCGTCCCCGAGGTCGGGGAGGTCTACAAGGACGACGCCTTCGTGTTCTGGGAGTTCACCACCGGAAGCCTCGACCGCCTCTCCAGGTACGCTGGCTACCGCGAGATGGAGCTCCACGACACACCGGTGATCGACGGCCACCCGCGAATCCTCGCGACGCTCACCGCCGACCACGGATAGCTGGCGGACGCGCCGAGGGTGGGAATCAGCCGATGAGGGTCGGGCTCGTCCTGGGCGCGGGCGGCGTCGTCGGAGGCGCGTGGCTGACGGGCGGCCTCCACGCGCTCGCCACCGAGACCGGATGGGACCCCGCCGAGGCCGACTGCGTGGTCGGCACCTCCGCCGGGTCGATGATCGGCGCGCTGTGCGCGTCGGGCGTCCCTCCGTGGTTCATGGTCGCCCACTCGCGCGGCGAGTCCTTCGAGGGCCTCACCGGACCCGACGGCCGTCCGGCGAAGGACGCCGACCGGGCGGCCGGCGCCGTCTTTCGCTTCCACCGCGGCCTGCCCGGGCTCGGTCCCGGCTCGCTGCGCATGGCCTGCACCGCGCTGGCGAACCCGCTGCGCCACACCCCGCTGCAGCTCCTGGCCGGCTGGCTGCCGAACGGGTTGATCTCGACCGACTCGCTCAAGGAGATCGTGGGCCGGGCGGTGCCGGGACGCTGGGTGGAGCACCCGAACTTCTGGGCGGTGGCCTGCGACTACGGGACCGGGCGGCGCATCGCGTTCGGCCGCCTCGACGCCCCGCGCGCCGAGATCGGCGACGCCGTGGCCGCCTCGTGCGCGATTCCCGGCTTCTACCGCCCGGTGAAGATCGGCCGGCGGCGCTACGTGGACGGCGGCGTGTGCTCCCCGTCGAACCTGGACCTCGTTGCCGGTCGCGGGCTCGACCTGGTGATCTGCCTGAACCCGCTGTCGTCGGGGACGGCCGAGCGCGACACGCCCGAGGCCGAGCCCGGCCGCCCCCCGCTCGACCCGCGCGACTGGGTCGGCGCCATCAGCCGCCGCGCCAACGCCCAGCGCGTGGCGCACGAGGCGCGCAAGGTGCGTCGCTTCGGCACCGAGGTCGTCCTGGTCGAGCCCACCCCCGCCGACCACGAGGCGATGGGGCGCAACCTGATGAGCGCCGGGCGCCGCCAGCAGGTGATCGAGACGGCCGAGCGGACGGTGCTCGAACAGCTCAGACGGCCCGAAGCCCGCGCGCTCCTGGCCGACCTTCCAAGAGCCGAGCCGCACAAGGTCCGCCGCCCGGACGGCCCGCCGTCGAGCTGGCCGCCCATCGGCCCGGTGGCGCGACCGACCGGAGAGCGAGCGGCGTAATCGCCGGGCCGCTCGACCCAAGCCTGCGCTGGCGGCCGCGCGAGACCGACGACGGCCGCACGCGCGTGACCCTGCGGCTGGCCTACGACGCGCCTGGCGGGTTGCTCGGCACGATGTCCGAGCAGCTCTCGAAGCCGATGGTGGCGCAGAACCTCGAGCGGACCCTTCACAATCTGCGCACGGAGATCGAAGGAGGAGCGGAGCAAGTGAGCGACGAGGGAGGAATGAGCGTGCCGGCGCGTGTGGCCTACACCCTCGGCGGCGTGAAGATCCTGGCCGATGCCGGCGTGGTCAGGCCGATGCGCCCCGACCGCGTGTTCAAGGTGCTCCAGACGCTCGTCCGTTGGGGGCGCAGCCCGGCCGCCGGCACGATCTCGCTCGCCAATCGGTTCCCCGACGAGACGGCCATCGTGGACGAGCTCGGCACGCTCACCTACGCCGAGCTGCACGAGCGCACGAACGCGCTGGCGCACTCGCTCTCCGACGCGGGCATCGTGGAGGGCGACGGCGTGGCGGTGATGTGCCGCAACCACCGCGGCTTCATCGAGTGCGCCGCGGCGATCTCCAAGCTGGGCGCCGACGCCCTCTACCTCAACACCGCCTTCGCGGGACCCCAGCTGACCGAGGTGGTGGGCCGCGAAAAGCCGAAGGCGATCGTCTTCGACGAGGAGTTCGGCGACCTGCTCTCCGACGCGGCCAAGCGCCGCAAGCGCTTCGTGGCCTGGCACGACTCGGACCAGACGAGCGATCCCGCGCTCGACGAGCTGATGGCCGAGGGCGACGCCTCGGACGTCGTCCCACCCAAGCGCGAGGGACGGGCCACGATCCTGACCAGCGGCACCACGGGCTCGCCGAAGGGCGCCTCGCGGGCCAACCCGCAGTCGATGGACCCGGTCGTCTCGCTGCTCTCGAAGATCCCGCTGAAGAGCCGCCACAAGGCGCACATCGCGGCGCCGCTGTTCCACTCGTGGGGCTTCGCTCACTTCTCGCTCGGCCTCATCCTCGGTACGACCTACGTCCTGCGCCGCAAGTTCGATCCCGAGGCGTGCCTGGCCGAGGTGGCACGCCACCGCTGCGACTCGCTCGTGGTGGTGCCGGTGATGATGTCGCGGATCCTGGAGCTGCCCGAGGAGACGCGGGCGAAGTACGACGTCTCCTCGCTCCGGGTGGTGGCCGCCAGCGGCTCGGCGCTGCCGGGCGACCTGGCGACCGAGTGGATGGACGCCTTCGGCGACACGCTCTACAACCTGTACGGCTCGACGGAGGTGGCCTGGGCGTCGATCGCCACGCCCGAGGACATGCGCGCAGCCCCGGGCACGGCGGGAAAGCCCCCGCGCGGCACGCTGGTCAAGCTCTACGACGAGGCGAAGCGCGAGGTGGCCCCGGGCGAGACCGGCCGCATATTCGTCGGCAACGAGATGCTCTTCGAGGGCTACACGGGCGGCGGCTCGAAGGACGTGATCGGCAGCCTGATGGCCACCGGCGACGTGGGCCGCTTCGATGAGGGGGGGCGCCTGTTCGTGGAGGGCCGCGACGACGAGATGATCGTCTCGGGCGGCGAGAACGTCTTCCCCAAGGAGGTGGAGGATCTGCTGGCCCGCCACGAGGCGGTGGCGGAGGCCGCCGCGCTCGGGGTCGAGGACAAGGACTTCGGCCAGCGCCTGCGGGCGTTCGTGGTGCTCGAGGGCGGCAAGAAGGCGAGCGAGGACGACCTCAAGGGATACGTCAAGCAGAACCTGGCCCGCTACAAGGTGCCCCGTGAGGTCCTGTTCCTCGACGAGCTGCCCCGCAATGCCACGGGCAAAGTGCTCAAGCGCGAGCTGGCGGCCCTGCAGGGTGACCCGTCCGGGGGGACGTAGGGGTATACGGCTCGATTTCCGGGTAGCCGGAAGGCACAACTCGAGAAGGAGGAGGCTGGGGGATGGATACCTGGGTCATCGTCGTGATCGTGGTGGCGGCGCTGCTGCTGCTGGCGCTGTTCACATTGATGGGTCGCAAGGGACGCGAGCGCAGGCATGAGACGCGCCGCCACGAGGCGCGCGAGATCGGTCGTGAAGCCGAGCTGAGCCGGGCGCAGGCCGACAGGACACGGGCCGACGCCGACGCCCAGGCGGCGGACGCGCGCCGCCAGGA
>JBOGXS010000271.1:0-4901 GCA_050693815.1 Thermoleophilaceae bacterium
CGCAAGCACTCGGCTCGGCCGAGTGCGCGCGGATCCGCTTACCCTCCAGCGGCGTGCGCTTGCCAACGCCCCTGGAGGCCGCGCCCGCCGGCCTGGCCGCCGGACGCGAGCTGCTGCTCAAGCGCGAGGACGGGCACGAGCTGGGCGCCTTCAAGTGGCGCGGCGCGCTGCCCGCGCTCGAGGCCTACCGCGGCCGCGGGGCCGAAGGCGTGGTCACCGCCTCGACCGGCAACCACGGTGCCGCCACGGCCTGGGCGTCCGAGCGCACGGGAGTGCGGGCGGTCGTGTTCGTGCCCGAGGAGGCCAGCGCTAGCAAGCTCGAGCTGCTTCGGCGCCTCGGCGCGGAGGTGCGCCCGGCCGGCGCGGACCTCGATGAGGCCAAGGACCACGCTCGCGCGTACGCGGACACGGCGGGCCTGCCCTTCTTCGAGGACGGGGCCGAGCCGGCCCAGTTCGACGGCTACGCGGCCGTCGGGCGGGAGATCGTCGAGCAGCTGGGGGTGGCGCCCGCGCTGACCGTGGTGCCGGTGGGCAACGGGGCCCTTCTGATCGGCGTTGCGAGGGGCTTGCATGGCGGTCGGATGGCGTCGCTGCGCGCCCGGCCGAGCCGGCCGCTTGCGCACGGCGCGCTCGGCGTGGTTCCCAAGGAGGCTCCCGTGATGGCGCTCAGCGTGGCCGCCGGCCGGCCGGTCGACTGCGACCGCATGAGCACGTTCGCGGACGGGCTGGCCGTGCGCGTGGCGGTGCCGCTGGCGGTCGAGGAGCTGGTGCGGCTCGGAGCGCCCCTGGTGGAGGTCTCGGAGCGCGCCATCGCCCGGGCCGTCGGCGCCTTCGCCGCCGCGGGGCTGCGCGTGGAGGGCTCCGCGGCGGCCGCCCTGGCCGCGCTCGAGTCGGTCGATGCGCCCGTCGGCCCGATCGTGCTCGTCGTGACCGGCGGCAACATCGACGACGAGCTGCACCGCCGCGCCGTCGAGCGGCCGGAGAGCTTCCCGGACTAGTGCGCTGGCGCTAGCTCGAGCCCGCCTTCGCCCTCTGGCGCGAGCGTCCGTCGCTCTTGCGGCCCCTGCCGTCGCCCATCCGCTCCAGTGTCGCCCGCAGCGCCTCCATCAGGTCGGGCGCGGGCTTCGGCTGCTTCGGCTCCGAGGGCGCCTTCACCTTCTCGCCCTTCTGCTTCTGCTTCACGACCCGCTTCAGCCGCTCCCGATAGCAGTCGGTGTAGCGCTCGGGGTCCCACTCGGTCGCGAGCGACTCGATCACGGCCGCCGCCTGCTCGATCTTCTTCCGCGCCGGCTTGCGGCCGCCGGGCGCCATCTCGTCGGAGGGGCGGACCTCGTCGCGGAAGCGCATCGTGTGCAGGGCGAGCACGCCGTCGAGCGAGCGCACGGCGGCGAGGTACTCGCGGTCGTGGAAGGTGAAGCGCCCGATCCCCACTCGGCCGGTCTCCTCGAGCGCCGCCAGGAAGACGCGGTAGGCCTCGTCGTCCTCTCGGCAGCCCGACGTAGTAGGCCTTCTCGTAGAAGATCGGGTCGATCGCGTCGGCCGGCACGAAGTCCTCGATCTCGACCACCTTGCCGCGCGCCCCGGCGGCCGCCTTGACCTCGTCCTTCTCGAGCACCACGTACTCGTCCTCCGCGACCTCGTACCCCATGACGACCTCCTTGTAGGGCAACTCCCTGTCCTCCTTCGGACAGATGCGCCGATGCTCGATCGGGCGCCGTCCGAGAGGTGGACCTCGCGGAAGGAGACCGTCGTCGACTCCGTGGCGGAGTAGAGCTTGACCGGCACGTGCGCGAGGCCGAAGCTGATCGTCCCGTTCCAGATCGAGCGGGGCATGTCAGTCGTAGGTCGAGCGCCCGGCGCCCGCCCGGGCATTCGCGGGGTAGGGCTCGAGGTCGTTGATGTACCCCCGCGTACCCTCGACACGGGCGATCCACTCGCACACGGCGGGGTGCTCGTCGAGGTCGAAGCCGGCCTCGGGGGCTACGTGGACGTAGGCGAATAAGGAGATGTCCGCGACGGAGTAACGGTCTCCCGCCAGGAACGCGCTCTTCTCCAGCCGTTCGTTCAGGACCTTCAGCGCCGCATCGCCCACGCTCCTGCGCCACTGCGCCTCGCGGCCGTCGGGCCGGATCCGCTCGGTGACGACGCGGAAGCGGAGGCCGGCGATGCCGGGGATGACGTCGGCCTGCTCGAAGAAGAGCCAGCGGAGGGCCTGGGCGCGGTCGTTCGGGTCCTCCGGTAGGTACTCGGTGCCCTCTGCCAGGTGGACGAGGATCGCGTTGGACTCGGTGAGCGGCTCGGCGCCGTCACTCTCGAGGACCGGCGTCTGGCGGACCGGGTTGATGCGGGCGTAGTCGTCCGTGAGCGTGTCGCCGCCGAAGATGTCGACCGGGACGCGCTCGTAGGGGCGGCCCAGCTGGGCCAGGAGGAGGCGGACCTTGTAGCAGTTGCCGGAGGCGGAGTAGTCGTGCAGGCGGAGGGTCATGACCCCTTCAACGCGTAGCCCTCGCTGCCCATGAGATGAAGCGACACGTACGGCTCGTCGCCCACGACCCAGCTGTCGTGGCCCGGCGGGACGTAGAACAGCTCGCCCTCCCGCATCACCCACTCGGTCCCGTCGGCCATCTTGACGGCCGCCGTACCGCTCACGACGAGCCCGACGTGCTCCACCTGGCAGAGGGACTCGCCCCGTGGGGCGCCTACGTGCTCGGACCAGCGCCAGCCCGGCTCGTAGGTGGCCCGGCCGATCGTCATCGGCCCGACCTCGTAGACCTCGAAGCGCCCCTTCTCGAAGGTCCGGGTCTCGGTGGGCTTGTCGAGCGGGAGGAGCGTGAGGTCCATGTCAGCGCGGGCGGCTCTCCGGGTAGCGCGGCAGACCGTCGTCCGGGATGGGCTCCCAGGGCGCCGCGTACGCGACGAACTGGCGGTAGGAGGGGCGGACGCCCGGGTCGGCGTCGAAGGTGCCCATGCGGACGCCGATCAGCTCGGCGTCGGTGGGATTCCGGCTGAAGAGGGCCGAGCCGCACCGCGAGCAGAAGGCCTTCTCGAAGCCTTCGTCGGGCTTGAAGACGCTCACCAGCTCCGCGCCCTCGACGATGGTGAACGAGCCGCGCCGAAGGCGGGCACTGATGGAGGCCGCCCCGCCCGTGCGGCGTTGGCAGCGCGTGCAGTGGCAGTAGCCGGCGTACTCGGGCGGAGCGCTGAGCTCGTAGCGGACCGCGCCGCACATGCAGCCGCCGGTGATGGGCAGATCCACCGCCCGAGCGTACCGGGCGGCCCCCGCCGACCCACGCGCCTGACGTTTGCCGCGAATAACGCGGTCAACGTCAGACTCGTCGGGACCAGGCGGGGGCGAGCCCCCTCGGTGGCAGCCTTTCCACCGCATGGAGGCCTTGGATGAGCTGGCGGCTGCGTTGCGGGCGCGGCTGGTCGAGCGGGCCCGCGACGGGAGTGTGGGCGGGTCGCTCGACGAGGAGGTCCGCTCGCTCGTGGAGCGTGAGGCGGGGGCGCTGCCCGTGGCAGAGCGCGAGGCGCTCTGCTCGCGCGTGCTGCTGCTGGCCACCGGGCTGGGGCCGCTCGAGCCGCTGCTGGCCGATCCGGCGGTGGACGAGGTGATGGTCAACGGGCCGCGGTCCGTGTACGTGGAGCGGCGCGGCAGGGTCGAGCCGGTCGGCGTAGAGTTCGCGGGCGAGGCGGAGCTGACGCACGCCATCGAGCGTGTGCTGGCCCCGCTGGGGCGGAGGGTGGACGAAGCTTCGCCGATGTGCGACGCGCGGCTCGCCGACGGGTCGCGCGTGAACGTGGTGATCCCGCCGCTGGCGCTGACCGGCCCGTGCCTGACGATCCGGCGCTTCCGTCGCGGGGGGTTCTCGCTGCGCGACCTCGTGGCCGCGGGCACGCTTCCGGCCGAGGTGGCCGAGCTGCTGGCGGTGTGCGTGGCGGCGCGGGCGTCGATCCTGGTCAGCGGCGGCGCCGGGTCGGGCAAGACGACCACGCTGAACGCGCTGTCGGGCGCCATCCCCGGCGAGGAGCGGATCGTGACGATCGAGGACGCGGCCGAGCTGCGCCTGCGCCAGCGTCACGTGGTCCGGCTCGAGGCGCGGCCGCCCAACCTCGAGGGACGGGGCGAGGTGACGGTGCGCCAGCTCGTGGCCAACGCGCTGCGAATGCGGCCCGATCGGATCGTGGTCGGCGAGGTGCGCGGCGCCGAGGCGCTCGACATGCTCCAGGCGCTGAACACCGGCCACGACGGCTCGCTCACCACCGTCCACGCCAACTCACCCGAGGACGCCCTGCGCCGGGTGGAGACGCTGGCGCTGATGGCCGGGGTGGGGCTGCCGCACGGCGCGGTGCGCGAGCAGGTGGCGAGCGCGCTCGACCTGCTGGTCCACCAGGCGCGGCTGGCGGACGGGTCGCGGGCGGTGGAGTCGGTGACCGAGGTGGTGCGCGTGGCCGGCGGAGCGGGCGTGCGGGAGCTGTACCGCCGCGGCGAGCGCCTGCGGGCCCTCGGCGAGGGGCGGTTGGCGAAGCGGGTGGCGCTCCTGAGGCGGGAGGCGCTGGAGTGAGCGGCCCCGCCGTCATCGCCTGGCTCGCCGGGACCTTCGGTGCTCTGGGCGCGTGGGATCTCCTCGGCCGGGGCGTCGTCGAGCGGGGGACGGGCGCCGCCCGTGGGCTGGCCAGGCTCGTCGACGTGGTGGTCACGCTGGGGCGGGAGGGGCGCGATCCCGGTGCTGCCGAGCGCCGGCGGCTGCTCCTCGCCGGGGCGGGGCTGGCGCTCGCGGCCGGATGGCTTCTGGTCGGGCCGGCGGCGGGGGTCGTCCTGGCGTGCGCCGGTCCATGGGCCGTGTCGCGGCTGCTCCACGCCCGCCGCGAGCGCTATCGCCGCGCCGTCGACGCCGGCG
>JBOGXS010000272.1:0-8999 GCA_050693815.1 Thermoleophilaceae bacterium
ATCCAGGGCGCCGACGCCCAGGCCGCCGCCGGGATCGCCGCGGAGCGCGACACCGACGTGCTCATGGAGTACCTCCTCGGTCCAGAGGAGGAGGCCCGGTGAACCCGCGCCGACCGGGAGCGGGAGCCCTGAGCTCCAGCCCTGTGCTGGTCGGCGCCGTGACCGTGCTGATCACGGTCGTCGCGGTCTTCCTGTCCTACAACGCCAACGAGGGGCTCCCGTTCGTTCCCACCTACAAGCTCACCGCCGAGGTGCCCAACTCGGCCGGGCTGGTTCGCGGCAACGAGGTGCGGATCGGCGGCGCGCGGGTGGGCGTGGTGAGCGCCATCGACGCGGTGGCCAAGCCCGACGGCTCCGTCAGCGCCGAGCTCACGCTCGCGCTGGACATGGAGGCCAAGCCGCTGCCCGTGGACTCCACGATCCTGATCCGGCCGCGCTCCGCGCTGGGGCTGAAGTACGTGGAGATAACGGCCGGGCGCTCGCGGCGGGGCTGGCCCGAGGACGCCACCATCCCGGTGGAGCGCTCGACCGCCAGGCCGGTCGAGATCGACGACTTCTTCAACATGTTCGACGACGCGACCCGCGTCGGCGCGCGCGCGAACACCACCGGCTTCGGGGCGGCGTTCGCGGGCCGCGGGGAGGCGCTCAACCGCTTCTTCGCCGAGCTCGAGCCGCTCGTCCGGGAGCTCGAGCCGGCGATGCGAGCGATCGGGTCTGCGCAGGCCGAGTTCGAGGAGTTCTTCCCGGCCCTCGAGCAGGCCGCCGCCGAGGCCGCCCCGGTCGCCGGCGTCCAGGCCCAGCTGTTCGTCGCCCTCGACACAAGCTTCCGAGCCTGGGCGTCGGTGGCCGGTCCGCTTCAGGAGACGATCTCCGGCGGGCCGCCGGCGCTCGACACCGCGATCCGCGAGCTTCCCGCCCAGCGGCCGTTCCTGCGCGAGAGCGAGGAGCTGTTCCGCCGCTTCCGGCCGGCGTTCGCCTCGCTGGCGGGCGCGGCACCCGGCCTGGCGGCCGCCTTCCGCGCAGGCGAGCCCGCGCTGCGCCGTTCGCCCGCCTTCAACCGCCGCCTCACGCGCACGATCGAGGTCTTCGAGGAGTTCGGCCACGACGAGCGCGTGCCGCGCGGGCTCGACCGGCTCACCCGCACGGCGCAGCTGCTGCGGCCGCTGATCGCGTTCGTCGGCCCCGCCCAGACCGAGTGCAACTACTTCGCGCTGCTGTTCCGAAACGGCGCGAGCATGCTCTCGGAGAGCGACTCGATCGGGACCATGCTGCGCGTGACCTCGCTGGCGCTGCCGATCGTGCCGGGGAGCGAGGCGGGCCCGGCCGCGGCGCCCGCCGACGGGCCGCCGCCGCCTCCGGGCACGCTGCTCCAGGAGCGCTCGAAGATCAACGACAGCTTCCTGCACTCGAACCCGTATCCGAACACGGCCGCGCCGGGGCAGGAGCGCGAGTGCGAGGCTGGCAACGAGAGCAACCCGCCGCACTACAAGGAGAACCAGCAGCAGATCGGGAACCTGGCGGGCAGCCAGGGCGCCTTCAGCGAGCGCACGAGGAGGCGGCTGCCGTGAGGAGCTTCCGCACCGGCGTCCATCCCGTCCGCGCGGGCGTGATCGGGCTCGTGCTGATCTCGATCTTCACCTACTTCGCGTTCGCGAAGGACCTGCCGTTCACGCCGGGCTACCGGGTCCAGGCGGTGTTCGACAACTCCAACCTGGTCGGCCAGCGCACCCCCGTGCGGATCGCCGGGGTGGACATCGGCGAGGTGGTGGCGGTCGAGCGCTACCGCGACACCAACCTGGCGCTCGTGACGATGGAGATCGGCGACGGCGGGCGGCCCATCCACCGCGACGCCACCATCAAGGTCCGCCCGCGCCTGTTCCTGGAGGGCAACTTCTACCTCGACCTCGAGCCGGGCACGGCGGCCGCCGCCGAGATCGAAGACGGGGGCATGATCCCGGCCGCCCAGACCTCGCACCCGGTCCAGCTCCACCAGGTGCTCACCGGCCTCCAGCACGACACCCGCGAGGCGCTGCAGGAGACGCTGAAGGGGCTGGGTACGGCGCTCGACTCCGAGCCGACGGCGGCGGACGACGCCGACCAGGACCCCGACGTGAGCGGGCTGACCGGCGCCCAGGCGCTCAACCGCACGCTCGACCACAGCCCGGCCGCGCTGCGCGACTCGGCGATCGTGAACGAGGCGCTGCTCGGCAAGGCCCCGCGTGACCTCACTCGCATGATCAGGGGGATCGCGCGCACGAGCGAGGGCCTGGCCCGCGACGAGCAGGCGCTGCGCGACCTCGTGAGCGACTTCAACACGACGATGGCCACGATGGCGTCGAAGGCGCCCGAGCTGGCCGACACCATCCGCCTGCTGGGCCCGACCGCGTCCAGCATGCGCGCCGGGTTCGCCAGCCTCGAGCGAGCGCTGCCGGCCACGCGCGCCTTCTCCCGGGAGATCCTGCCGGGCCTGCGCGAGACGCCGGCCACCGTGGCGGCCTCGGGGCCGTGGCTCGACCAGGCCACGGAGCTGTTCGGCCCGGCCGAGCTCGGCGGCCTGCTGCGGGAGCTCGGCCCCGCCTCGCGCGACCTCGCCGGGCTCGCGCACGCCTCGCGCGACTTCCTGCCGGTGGTCGACGACTTCAACCGCTGCGTGCTGGAGGTGCTGATCCCCACCGGGAACCTCCGCGTGGACGACGGGCCGTTCTCCGCCGGGGTCGAGAACTACAAGGAGTTCTGGTACGCGATGGTGGGGCAGGCCGGCGAGGGGCAGAGCTTCGACGGCAACGGCCCGTGGCTGCGCCTGGCCGCCCCGGGCGGCGTGCACACGATCAAGTCCGGGCCGACCAACTACACGGGCGACCCGGTGTTCGGGAACTACGCGGCGGCGCCGCTGCGCACCAGCCCGGCGTTCCCGGGCAGCGCGCCCCCGCTGCGGCGCGACGTGCCCTGCCACCGCAACCCCGTGCCCGACGTGAACGGACCCGCCTCGATCGGCCCGGCCGACGGCTCCCGCCCGGACGCGCCGCCCCCGCCCGTTTCGTCGGCGGCGGCCGTGCCCCGCCTGGTGCCGGTGTCCAGCCTCGCCGAGGGGAGCGGCGAATGAGGCTCAAGAAGGCGCTGAAGGCGAACCTCGTCGCGAGCGTGGCGCTCGTCGGCCTGGTGCTGCTCGGGTCGGCGGCGGGCGGCTACATCCTCGCCAACCAGCGACTCAACTTCCCGGGCTGGATGCCGGCGATCGGCGAGTCGCAGTTCATCCTGCGCGCCGAGCTCGAGACCGGACAGGGCATCCTCCCGGGCCAGGGCCAGCCCGTGAACATCTCGGGCGTCACGGTCGGGGACATCGCGAGCGTGGACCTGGTCGACGGCAAGGCCGTGGCGACCCTGCGGATCGAGGAGCGCTTCGGTCGCGGCCGCGTCTACCCCGACGCGACCGTGCTGTTGCGGCCGAAGACGAGCGTGAAGGACATGGTCATCGAGCTCGACCCGGGCACCCCGGCGGCCGGCGCGCAGCTCGAGGAGGGCGCGCTGATCGAGATCGACTCGACGCTGGCGGACGTGAACTTCGCCGACTTCCTCTCGGTGCTCGACGCCGACACCCGCGCCTACCTGCGCCTGCTCGTGCACGGTGCCGGCGACGGCCTTCGCGGCGGGGGCGGCCGGGACCTCGCCAACACCTTCCGGCGCTTCCAGCCGCTGGCGCGCGACACCGCCAAGGCGGCGCGGCTCGTGGCCCGCCGGCGCGAGCGGCTCGAGCGCGTGATGAGCAACTTCTCCAAGCTGATGGCCGAGCTGGGCCGCCACGACGACGAGTTCGCCCGCTTCGTGGGCGGCAGCTCCGCGGTGTTCCGGCGCTTCGCCAACCAGAACGAGAACCTGGCCGAGACGATCGAGCTGCTCCCGTCCGCGCTCGAGTCCGGCAACCGCGCCTTCCGCCGCATCGACCGGCTCGGCCGGGCGATGGATGCGACGCTCGGCGGGCTGCGCCCCACGGCGCGCGCGCTCGGGCCGACGCTGCGCCAGCTGCGGCCGTTCTTCCGCGAGACCGTCGCGCCGATGCGCGACCAGCTGCGCCCGTTCACCCGCGAGGCGCGGCCGATCGCCCGCGAGCTGCGCAAGCCGGCCCGCGACCTGTCCGCCTCGATGCCCGAGCTCCAGCGCTTCTTCGAGGTCTTCAACGCGCTCTTCGACGAGCTGGCCTACGACCCGCCCGGCGACGGCAAGGGCGGGCAGGGCTTCCTCTTCTACGTGCCCTGGGCGATCCACAACACCAACTCGACCCTCGCCGCGCAGGATGGCATCGGCCCGATGCGCCGCGCCGTCGTGCTGATCCCGTGCGGCTCGCTCGGCTTCCTGCAGAGCATCGCCGAGGGCGACCGCAACCCGCTGCTCAACACGCTCATCAAGCTGCTCAACGCGCCCGACGCCGAGCAGCTCGCCGTCCTGGGGTGTCGAGGATGATCAAGACGCGTCCACGCGCATGGCAGATCGCGGTGATGGTCGCGTTCGTGCTCTCCTGCTTCGGCGTGCTGCTCTACCTCTGGCTCGCCTTCGGCGGGACCTCGCCGCTGCAGCCGAAGGGCTACCGCTTCCACGTTCACTTCCCCGAGGCCACCCAGCTCGCCCAGCAGGCGGACGTGCGGACCGCGGGCGTGCCGGTGGGCAAGGTCGTGGCGATCGAGCGGGGGCCGGACAACACGACGGACGCGACGATCGAGCTGAGGGCCCGGTACGCGCCCGTGCCGCGCGACGCCCGCGCGATGCTTCGCACGAAGACGATCCTCGGCGAGACCTACGTGGACCTCGCGCCGGGCCGCGACAGCGCCGGCTTCCTGCCGGAGGGCGAGGTGCTGTCCAGGTCCGCCGTGGCTCCGACCGTCGAGCTCGACGAGATCTTCCGCAGCTTCGACGCCGACACGCGCGAGGCGTTCGGCACCTGGATGCAGTCGCAGGCGGCCGCGGTGGAGGGCCGCGGCGCCGACCTCAACGCCGCCTTCGCGAACCTGCCGGCCTTCGCCGAGGGCTCCGAGGACCTGCTCGCCCAGCTCAACGCACAGACCGAGGCGGTGAAGCAGACGATCGCCTACACGGGCGACTTCTTCGACGCGATCAGCGAGCGCGACGGCCAGCTGCGAGCGCTGATCGTCGAGTCCGAGCGGCTCTTCGGCACGATCGCCGATCGCAACCGTGCGTTCGCCGACATCTGGCGCGAGTTCCCGCGCTTCGAGCGCGAGAGCAGGCTGACGCTGCCGCGCCTCACGCGCTTCGCCGAGGTGGCGGAGCCGATCGTCAGGCAGCTCCAGCCGGCCGCGACCGAGATGGGACCGACGTTCGAGGCGTTCCGGGAGCTGAGCCCCGAGTTCGAGGGCTTCTTCCGCCGGCTCGGCCCGGTGATCACGGCCTCCGAGCGCGGCGTGCCGGCCTTCGAGCGGACGATGCGCCGCATCCCGCCGCTCTTTGAGGACTTCCAGCCCTTCCTGCGCAACTTCAACCCGATGATCCGCTACCTCGACCTCAACCGCCGCGAGATCACGGCCTTCGTGGGCAACCTGGTGGCGGCCAGCCTGGCCCGCGACCTGGCCGGCCGGGCGGGCACGCTCCCGCGCGCCACCGACGACGTGCACTACCTACGCACCGCTCAGCCGCTCGGCCCCGAGGCGCTCAGCTTCTACCCGCGCCCGCTCGGCAACAGCCGCGCCAACGCGTACGCGCTGCCCGGCCACGGCGACCGGCTCGCGAGCGGCCTGCCCGTGTACGACACGCGCGGCTGCGACAACGGCGACGTGCCTCCCCCCGAGAGCGCCGACCCACCGGAGCTGCAACCCCTGGTCGAGCTGTACGCCTTCCGCACCAGCGGGCGCGACGTGGCCCGCCCCGGCTGCGTCGGCCAGGGCGCCTTCCCGGAGTTCGGGACGAGCTTCCCGCGCCTCGAGCCCGAGCCTTAGGCGGGCCTGGAGACCGGCACGCGCGGCAGCGCTCGGCGCTCAGATCAGCCCGGCCTCGCGCGCCTTGTGCAGCGCCGCGGTCCGGGAGGGCGCGTCGAGCTTCGCGTAGATCGCCCGCGCATGCGTCTTGACCGTGGAGATCGCCACTCCCAGCTGGCGGGCGATCTGCTTGTCGGCGAGGCCCTGCTCGAAGCAGAGCAGGACCTGGTACTCGCGCTCGGTCAGGTGCGGGCCGGGTGGGGCGCTGCGGGTGGGGGAGAGCACGCTGCGGCCGTCGAACAGCGCCGCGGCGGTCTCGGGCAGCGTGTCGGCGGCGCCCGCGAGCGGCAGGTAGCCGGTCGCTCCCGCCTGGAGCGCGTTCTGGAAGCTCTGCTCGCTGTCGGTGCGGGCCACGACCAGCAGCGGGGCCGTCGCGCCGCCGGCGCGCAGGCTGCGGGCGCTCTCCAGCAGGCCGCGGTCCGCCGATATGCCGTCGCTCAGCACGATCAGGTCTGCCTGGCGCAGATCGATCTCGGCCAGCGCCTCGTCCACCGTGTGGGCCACGAAGGCGGAGACGCCCAGCGCCTGCTCGGCCACGTGCGCGAGCCCGGCCGCCAGCAGGCGGTCCTCGTGGCAGACCAGCAGCCGGCGCCGCCGGCGCTCGAACGAGATCACCGCGTGGAGCAGCTCCTCCGCGCTGTCATCGACGATCGCGGCCGGATCGGTCACCGGCGGCGGGTCGACCTCCCAGCGGGCCGTGAGGGCGCCGACCGCCCGCTCGCCGACCATCAGCGGCACGCCAAAGGCGCAGCGCAGCCCCACCGAGATCGCGACCCTGTCGAGCGGGTACCAGCTCTGGCTCGCCGACAGGTGCCGGGAGCGCCCCTCGCTCGCCTCCTGCGCGACCATCGAGGCGGCGATCGGGAGCTGGACACCCGGGGCGAGGAAGGGCCGGCCCGCCGAGGCAACGACGTCGAAGCTCGCGCTCTCGTGCTCAAAGCGAATGAGCGAGACGCTCGTAGCATGGAGCCCGTCAAGCAGATCCTCGAGCCGCACCGCCTCCTCCTTGCGCCCGGAGCGGCGTCTCTGGGCAGGGAAGCACAGCGCGCCCGTCCAGTCAAGACGCTTGCAGCAAGAACCGCTACGCGTCGTAGTACAGCGCGAACTCCCAGGGGTGCGGGCGCATCCGAACCTGGTCGGCCTCCTCGCGGCGCTTGTGGTGGATCCAGGTGTCGATCAGGTCCTGAGTGAACACGCCGCCCTTGAGCAGGAACTCGTGGTCGGCCTCGAGCGCGTCTAGGGCCTCGTCGAGCGAGGCCGGCACGTGCTCGATCCGGGCGAGCTCCTCCTCGGGCAGCTCGAACAGGTCCACGTCCACCGGCTGGCCCGGGTCGATCCGGTTCTGGATCCCGTCGAGCCCAGCCATCAGCAGGGCCGAGAACGCCAGGTACGGGTTGGCGCTCGGGTCGGGCGGGCGGAACTCCACCCGCTTGGCCTTCGGCGAGGCCGAGTAGACCGGGATGCGGCACGCCGCCGAGCGGTTGCGCTGCGAGTAGACCAGGTTCACCGGCGCCTCGTAGCCGGGCACGAGCCGCCGGTACGAGTTCGTGGTGGGCGCGCAGAAGGCCATCAGCGCCCGCCCGTGGGCGATGATCCCGCCGATGAAGTTGAGCGCCTCGCGCGAGAGCTGGGCGTAGCCGTCGAAGTCGAACATCAGGTTCTCGCCGCCGCGGCCGAGCGACATGTGCACGTGCATGCCCGAGCCGTTCTCCTCGAACAGCGGCTTGGGCATGAAGGTGGCCGTCTTGCCCGCCTGGCGGGCCACGTTCTTGATCACGTACTTCTGCAGCTGGATCTGGTCGGCCATCCTGCGCAGCGTGTCGAACCTCACGTTGATCTCCGCCTGGCCGGCCGAGCCGACCTCGTGGTGCTGGAACTCGCAGCGCAGCCCCATCGACTCGAGCGCCACGACCATGCGCGCGCGCAGGTCGCCGTGGGTGTCGCCCGGGGCGGTGGGGAAGTAGCCCTGCTGGGAGCGGATCTTGTAGCCCAGGTTCGGCGTGCCGTTGCGCTCCGCGCCGAAGCCGCGGCCCCGGTTCCAATACGCCTCCTCGGAGTCCACCTCGTAGAAGGCCGTGTGCGCCCGCTGGTCGAAGGCGACGTGGTCGAAGACGAAGAACTCGGCCTCCGGCCCCATGAAGCAGGCGTCGGCGATTCCCGTCTCGACCAGGTGCGCCTCCGCCTTCTTCGCCACGTAGCGCGGGTCGCGGGAGTACGGCTCGCGCGTGATCGGGTCGATCACGTCGCACAGGATCGAGAGCGTCTTGTGCTCGTGGAAGGGGTCCACCAGCGCGCTGGAGGCGTCCGGGACGAGCACCATGTCCGACTCGGAGATCTCCTGGAAGCCGCGGATCGAGGAGCCGTCGAATCCCAGGCCCTCGACGAAGGCCTCCTCGTCCAGGGCGTGGATCGACAGGCCGAGGTGCTGCCAGGTGCCGGGCAGGTCGGTGAACTTGAAGTCCACCATCCGCACCCCGTGCTCCTGGGCGAGGGCGAGGACGTCCTTGGCCTCGGCGACCCGGCCGCCCACGAAGCGCTCGACGGTGAGCGGCGTCACTTGACCTCCTCCGCCGTCCCGAGGCCCGAAGCACTCGGCTCGGCCGAGTGCGCGGGGTACGGTGTCCGCACCCCGGGGATGTTCTTGGCGAGCTCCTCGAAGCTCTTGCCGGTGAGCGCCTCGACCACGGCGGGCAGCTCGGCCATCACCTGGGTCACGTCGCGGGTGATCTTGTGGGCGCCCGGGCCGGCCCCGTTGCCCCCGCCGCCGATCATCACGATCTTCTCGGTCTGGGCCAGCGGCGCCGACACGGCCGAGGCCAGCTCGGGCAGGATCTCGAGCACGCGGTCGGTGATCGCGGCCTCGTTGTAGCCCTTCCAGGACTCCGCCTTGGCGGCCATCGCCTCCGCCTCGGCCAGGCCGCGGGCCCGCAGGGCGTCGGCCTCGCCGGCGCCCATGGCGGCGGCCCGCTCGCGCTCGGCCTCGGCCACCTCGGTGATCTCGCGCGCCCGGGCCAGCGC
>JBOGXS010000273.1:0-7693 GCA_050693815.1 Thermoleophilaceae bacterium
GGCCACGACGGCCCGCCGGGACACGACGCCCCGCCGGGACACGACGCCCCGCCGGGACCTGGACCGGCTCGAGGGAGGGCGCGACGGGAACCGGTGCGGGCTGAGGCGCCGGCGCCTCCCGCGGCGCCTCGGGAGCCCCCGGCGACGGCGGAAGGAAGGCGAGCGGGTCGTGATAGGCGTGCCGGCTGCCGGCGTCGCGAACTCCGAAGTGCAGGTGCGGGCGCTCGCTCGATCGTCTCCCCGTGGTGCCCACGCTCCCGATGCGGTCGCCGGCCCCGACCAGGTCGCCCTTCCTCACCGCCGCCTCGGAGAGGTGGAGGTACGAGGTGTCGTAGCGGCCGTCCGCGGTCCGCACGCTCACCGTGAGTCCCGAGGAGCCCGCGGTGCCGGCGAAGCGAACCTCGCCGGCGGCGGCCGCGACCACGGCGGCTCCGGTGTCGCCCGCGATATCGATGCCGCGGTGCTGGCCCGAGGCGTACGGGTCGTCCCCGTTGCGATAGGGCGTGATGACCTCGCCTCGCAGCGGCCAGGCCCAGCCGGCCCAGGCCGGGGGAGCGAGCGAGAGGAAGGCGAGCAGGGCAGCGGCGGAAGTGAGAATGAGGCGGCGCATAGAGCGACCGTACGGCCCGAAAGCCGGCGGACGGCCGCGCGAGAAGAGACTTGTTGCGCCGTGTTGCACAACCGTGGCGTCGTGTCACACGGCCGTTGCACTCGCCACGGCCCGGCGCGCGGCGCGTCGACGGACGAGGAGGTGCGGGTCGAGTTTCTCGCGCCATGCGCGGGTAACTCGACGAGCCCCTTGGGGGCGCGCCGGAGCGGTCGCGGGCCGGCGCGGCGGAGCGCGGCGGAGCGGAGCGGGACCCCTACTTCCCGGCCGTCAGCGCCCGATATAGCTCGTTGGCCCTTCCGCCCGTCAGCTCGGCGACGATCGCCGCCGCCTTGCGCGGCTTCGCCCCCGCCTCGACCAGACCTCGTAAGGCGTCCAGACCCGGGGGCTCTGCGGAGGAGCCGCCGGGGGCGCGCTCCGACGACGGCCCCACCACCAGCACCACCTCCCCCCGCGGCGGCGCTCCCTCGTATCGCGAGGCGAGCGAGGCCGCGCTGCCCCGCACGACCTCCTCGTGCGCCTTGGTCAGCTCGCGGCAGACCGCGACCGCCCGATCGGGCGAGAGAGAAGCCAGCAGCGCCAGCGTCGCCGGCACCCGGCGCGGCGACTCGAACGCCACGAGCGTCCCCTCGGACGACGACAGCACCCGCTCGAGCTCGCCCTTCTTGCGCGGCAGGAATCCGTGGAAGCGCCACTCGGAGGCCGGCAGCCCCGACGCCACCAGGGCCGTGATCGCCGCCGACGGCCCGGGCAGCACCTCCACCGGCAGCCCGGCGGCCACGCAGGCCCGGACCAGCACGTAGCCCGGGTCGGACACGAGCGGCATCCCCGCGTCGGACACCAGCGCGACGACCGAGCCGCCCCGCATGCGCGATACGAGCTCGCCTGCCCGAGCCCGCTCGTTGTGCTCGTGGTAGGGGACGAGCTGCGCCGACACCCCGTAGCGGTCGAGCAGGATCCGGGTGCGCCGCGTGTCCTCGCAGGCCACCACGTCGGCCTCGCGCAGCGCAGCGAGCACCCGCAGCGTCACGTCCTCGAGGTTCCCGATCGGAGTCGGGCAGACCACGAGCCGCCCGGTCATGCCGGCCTCGCAGCCAGCACGTCGAGCGCCAGCAGCGCCGCACCCAGCATCCCCGACTCGTCGCCGAACTCCGCGGGCACGATCCGCACCGCCTCCCGAGCGGGCGGCAGCGCGCGCTCGGCCACCACCTCGCGCGCCGGCGAGAGCAGGAGCTCGCCGGCCGCTATCGCCCCGCCCCCGATCACCACCACCTCGGGGTTGAACACGTTGACCACGCCGACCAGCCCGTAACCGAGCCGGCGCCCGATCTCGGCCAGGACCGAGCGCGCCGCCTCGTCGCCGTCGTGGGCCAGCTCGGTGACGATCCCGCCCGTGATCTCGCGGCCGGCCGCGAGCCGGCGACCCAGCGCCGACGAGGGAACACGCCGCGCCGCCGCCTCCCCCTCGCGTCCGATCGCCGAGCCCGAGGCCATCACCTCGAGGCAGCCCCGGCCCGGGCACGCGCCCTGGCAGTCGGGGCCGTGCAGGTCCACCACCATATGTCCCACCTCGGCGCCGAGCCCGCGCGAGCCGCGGTAGACGCGCCCGTCGAGCAGCAGGCCGCTCCCGATCCCCGTCCCCAGCGCCACCAGCACCGCGTGCGAGCACCCGCGCGCCGCGCCGAAGCGCGCCTCGGACAGCAGGGCGGCGTTCACGTCGTTGTCGACCGCCACGGGCAGCCCGAGCCGCTCGCTCATGACGTCGCGGAAGCGGACGTCGGCCAGCGGCAGGTGCGTGGACCAGCGCGACACGCCGGTCTCCCACTCCACCAGCGCGGGGATCCCGAAGCCCACGGCCTCGGCGTCGGGGGCCGCGGCACGCGCCTCCTCGACCGCCTCCACGAAGATGGCGAGCGTCTCGGCGCGGTCCCCGCCACGCCAGGTCCGGCGCACCCTGTGGTGGACCACGAGGTCCTCGTCGACGACGCCGCCCAGCAGCTTGGTGCCGCCCGCGTCGATACCGATCACCCGCCTCGGCGGCATGGCCGGACGATATACAGAGGGGTGTGAGTGATCGGAATCCGGCGGGCCCGCCGGACTACAAGGTCTACCGCTCGCGGAAGCGCCCGACATCGCGCTTCGGCGGCGGGACCGACCTGAACGCGCTGAAGCGCAAGCTCGGCCGTGCCCGCGGAGAGGAGCCGCGCGGGGAGCGCGGCAGGATCACCCCGGGCCGCGTGCTCAAGTGGGTGGCGATCGCGATCGCGGCATGGCTGCTCCTATCGCTCGTCCTCTTCATGGTCAGCGCCCAGCTCCAGGACGGGGTGTCCGACGAGGCCGAGCGCGCCCTCTCCAGCGAGGGCAACCTCATCACCGGGAGCACGGTCCTCGTGCTCGGCTCCGACGCGCGCACCGGCGAGTCGATCGACGAGAGCCAGACCGGCCCCTCGCGGGCGGACTCGATCATGCTCGTCCACGCGTCGCTCGGAAGCGTGCGCAAGCTGTCGATCCCGCGCGACATCGAGGTCGAGATCCCCGGCTTCGGCACGAACAAGGTCAACGCGGCATACGCGCTCGGCGGGCCGGCCCTGACCATCGAGACGATCGAGGGCTTCCTCGGCAACGGACTCCAGATCAGCCACCTGGTCGAGGTCGACTTCGAGCGCTTCCCCGAGCTGGTCGACGCGCTCGGCGGGATCACCGTGAACAACAAGACGCGCATCTGCTCGCCGCCGTTCGACAACTTCTACAAGGGCATCACCTTCCGAAAGGGCGAGCTCGAGCTGAACGGCCGGCGCGCGCTCGGATACGCGCGCGTGCGAAAGAACCCCTGCTCGCCCGGCGAGGACGACCGCGCCCGCGCCGCCCGCCAGCAGGAGGTCTTCCGCGCGATCGGCGACGCCGCCACGTCGCCGGGCGCCTTCGCCCGCCTGCCGCTGGTGAGCTGGCGCGCCCCCCAGGCGCTCAAGAGCGACATGAAGGGCCCCGCCCTGATGGCCCTCTTCGCCGACATGGCCACCGGGAACTCGTCCGACACCGAGGTGCTCGAGGCCGGCTGTTGCATCAACGGGAGCAACCTGTTCGTCTCCGACGGCGCCAAGCGCGAGGCCCTCGACCGGCTGCTGAACGGAAGCTAGTACACTCGTCCGTAAGTTCCGCCGGTTTCGGCGGCGTCTGGCCGCGCGTACTAGGCCGCCGAGGCGCCCGGCGAGGAGTCTGGGGACTTCTTGGCGTCCTTCTTCGACTCCTCCTTCTTGGGGGAGTCGCCCGAGCCCGAGTCCGACGCCGCGCCCTTCTTGCCGTAGTCGGTGTTGTAGAAGCCCGAGCCCTTGAAGTGGACGGCCACGGGGTGGAAGACGCGCTGAACCCGGGCCGAGCAGGTGGAGCAGCTGACGAGCGGGTCGTCGGTCATGCGCTGCATGGCCTCGAAGGTGTGTCCCCGCTCGCAGCGGTACTCGTAGATGGGCATGGCACTCTCAGTATAGGAGTGCCAAGGGCGTGCTCAAGCGCTGTGGGGCGGGCGCGGCCGCTCCAGGTCGTCGAGCAGCGAAACCCGCATGGTGTGCCACACGAGCCAGGCGGTGAGGTGGCCGATCGGCCGCAGCGCGGTGCTCATCCCGCCCTCCACGCTACCCCAATTCGTCCAAAGCGCCAGCCGGGTCGGCGCGCTCCAGCCCGTAATTTGCGGCGGGCGGCGGCTAGGGTGCGGGCCCGCATGGTGACCATGGACAAGATCGTCGCGCTCTGCAAGCGCCGCGGCCTCATCTTCCCCGCTTCGGAGATCTACGGGGGGATCGCCAACACCTACGACTACGGGCACTACGGCGTGCTGCTCAAGAACAACGTCGTGGACGCCTGGTGGAAGGCGATGATCCAGGAGCGCGACGACGTGGTGGCGCTCGACTCGGCCATCATCCAGCACCCGCGCACGTGGGAGGCCTCGGGTCACCTCGCCGGCTTCACCGATCCGCTGGTCGATTGCCGCACCTGCCACCTGCGCTTCCGCGCCGACCACATCGAGGAGGCCCGCTCCGGCGCCGCCGAGCACCCCGACGTGCGCTGCGGCCGCGCCCCCTCGAAGCTCCCGGGCGACCACCCGGACTGCGACCTCACCGAGGCGCGCGAGTTCAACCTGATGTTCGAGACCACGATCGGGCCGGTCAAGCAGGCCGCCTCGACGGTCTACCTGCGCCCCGAGACCGCGCAGGGCATCTTCCTCGACTTCAAGACCACGCTCGGCTACGCCCGCAGGAAGCCCCCGTTCGGCATCGCCCAGGTCGGCAAGTCGTTCCGCAACGAGATCACGCCCGGGAACTTCGTGTTCCGCACGCTCGAGTTCGAGCAGATGGAGATGGAGTTCTTCGTGCCCCCGGCCGAGGCGGAGCGCTGGTTCGAGCACTGGAAGGAGCAGCGCATGGAGTGGTACGTGTCGCTGGGGATCGAGCGCGACTCGCTGCGCCTGCGCCCCCACGGCCCCGAGGAGCTGTCGCACTACTCGTCGGCCACCAGCGACATCGAGTACCTCTACCCGATCGGCTGGTCCGAGCTCGAGGGGATCGCCAACCGCGGCGACTACGACCTGACCCAGCACGCCGAGCACTCGGGCCAGAAGCTCGAGTACGTCGACACCGCGACCGGGGAGCGCTACGTGCCGCACGTGATCGAGCCGGCCACGGGCGTCGGGCGCACCGTGCTGGCGCTGCTTTGCGACGCCTACGACGAGGACGAGATCGGCGGCGAGCGGCGCACCGTGCTGCGCCTCCAGGCGGCCATGGCGCCGGTCAAGGCGGCGGTGCTGCCGCTCGTGAACAAGGCCGGCATGCCCGAGAGGGCGCGCGCGATCTACGAGGAGCTGCGCCCGCGGATGAGCGCGGAGTTCGACGCGGGCGGCTCGATCGGCCGGCGCTACCGGCGCCAGGACGAGATCGGCACGCCGTTCGGCGTGACCGTGGACGGCCAGACGCTCGAGGACGACACCGTGACGCTGCGCGACCGCGACACGCTGGAGCAGGAGCGCGTGCCGGTCGACGGGCTCGGGGACGAGCTGGAGCGGCGGCTGTGCGGCGGACTCACGACACCCTGAAAGTCGCCGTCCTCGTTCGGCACAGCGGCTGCTCCCTCATCGCCGGCGTGACGCCTTGTACTCGTCGACCCAGGCGCGTGAGGAGTAAGAGGACCCTCGCCTGCGTACCGCTCGCAGCCGCCCGCGCCTGACCGCCTGCGCGAGCGCCGCACGCGATAGATCGTCGGTCTCGAGCGCAGCCAGAGGAAGGAGGTCCGCCTGGCTCGCGTAGGCCGGCAGGACGAACCGCTCGAGGGAGTCGAGCGCTGCGCGCGCGAACAGCTCGGTCAGCGGGCCGAGGTCGCCCCGGTCCGCGCGGGCGAGGGCCGCCAGGTAGCGGCGACGCTGCTGCCGGCGCACGACCAGAGGCGGGTGCCCGTGCCGTACGAGGAGCAGGTTCAGCAGCAGCCTTCCTACTCGGCCGTTCCCGTCGCGAAAGGGATGGATCCGCTCGAAGCCGGCGTGCAGCTGAGCCAACGAGGTCAGCAGGTGGCGGCCCTCTGGGACGGGCGCCGCCACCACGGCGACCCAGTCTGTCATCAGGTGTGGCACCTCGGTCCACGGCGGCGGCTTCATGCCGGAGGGAAACTCCCGGATGTCGTTCCGCCTGAAAGCACCCGGGCCTTCCTCCGTACCGAGCCCCGGCGGAGGGTCCATGAGCCAGACCGGGCCGACGACCTGGCGGTGGACCTCACGGATCTCGGTGAGGGTGAGCTTCTCGCCGCTGAGCCAGGGGTCCGCGTGCGAACGGGCTTGCCCGTACGCCCACATGGCGGCGTCCGCGTACGCCCGCACCTCGACGTACTCGGAGAGGTCGTGGCGCCCGATCGCCTCCCCGGTTTCGAGGAGCGCAGCGACCTCGCGCGGAGACAAAGTGTTTCCCTCGATCGCCGTCGAGTGGTGCACGTCCGCCCGCCAGATCTCGTCCCAAGCCTCATCAGCTCGATCCGGTGCGGGCACGCCGCCCAGCCGGTCGAGGTCCTCCCGCAGCGCGTCGAAGCGTGCGAGGATCGCGGAGCGAGTAGGTCTCCCGCGGGGCGGCATCGCCTCAATGTAGCTGTTGACTAAGCAGCAACGAGTACGTACGGTACTCGTATCCCTATCAATCCATAACCCGTTTGAAGCTGGATGGATAGATCGTCCTGCGAGCTCGAGGCGGAGCCTCTTCCGGGCAGGTCATGCCCGGCCCCATCGATGGCCCGCACGTCAGGTCTTGGCCGGGGACCGCGACTCTGACCCCATGAACGACCGGCTGGAGCGCGTCTTTCGCCAGGGAACCGCCTCGGAGGGCCGCGACGGACGGTCTCCGTATCCGTGGCAGCGGCGATTCGTGCTGGCGCCGGAGCTCCCGGCCGCCACCGATGCTCCGACCGGATCCGGCAAGACCGAGACGATCGTGTTCGGGTGGCTGTGGCGTAGAAGGCTCGCCGGCGACGCGGAACTGGCGGCCCGAACGCCGCGCCGCCTCGCGATCGCGCTTCCGATGCGAGTCCTCGTCGAGCAGACCGCGCGGCGCATCGACGACATCCTCGTGCGGCTCGAGCAGGGGGAGTGGCTGGATCGCGAGCGGCCGGTCCGGGTCCGCAAGCTGCTGGGAGGGGAGGCCGCAGACGATTGGTCGCTCCACCCGGCCGACGACCAGATCCTGGTCGGGACGATCGACATGCTGCTCTCGCGCGCTCTGAATCGCGGCTTCGGGCGCGGTCGCGGCTCCTGGCCGCTCGACTTCGGGCTGCTCAACACCGACACGCTCTGGGTCTTCGACGAGGTGCAGCTGCTCGACGCGGCGCTCGCCACCTCGTGCCAGCTGGCCGCGTTCCGGGGCGACCCCGGCCTCGGAGCGGCATCCTCACCCGGCGACTCGGTCTGGATGAGCGCGACGATGGACCTGGACTGGCTGAGGACCGTGGACCACGAGGCGCCGCCCGCCGAACGGCTGATCTCGGTCGACGCGGCCGACGAGGAAGCCGGACTGCGTGATCGGCTCGAGGCCTCGAAGACGGTGGTGCGCGCCGAGCTCGACC
>JBOGXS010000274.1:0-8972 GCA_050693815.1 Thermoleophilaceae bacterium
GGCTGGAGGTGCGGAAGGGCAGCGCGCCCGCGGCCCTCGACGGCCTCGAGGCTCCGGACGCGATCTTCGTCGGCGGAGGCGTGACCGAGCCCGAGCTGCTCGAGCGCTGCTGGTCGGCGCTGCTGCCGGGAGGGCGGATCGTGGCCAACGCGGTGACGCTGGAGGGAGAGGCCCGCCTGCTCGAGGCGCGCGCGTCGCACGGCGGGCAGCTCATGCGCATCGGGCTCGAGCACGCCGACGCGGTCGGCGGCTTCACCGCATGGCGGGCGCAGCTGCCCGTCGTCCAGTGGGCGGCGCGGCGGGGAGCCGAGTGACCGTCCACTTCATCGGCGCGGGCCCGGGAGCCGCCGACCTGCTGACGCTGCGCGCGCAGCGGCTGATCGCGGAATGCCCCGTCTGCCTATATGCCGGTGCCCTCGTGCCGCCGGAGGTGCTCGAGCACGCGCCCGTGGACGCCCGGCTGGTCGACACCCAGGACCTGCATCTCGACGAGCTCGTCGGCGAGCTGAACGCGGCGCACGAGCGCGGGCACGACGTGGCGCGGCTGCATTCGGGCGACCTGTCGATCTACAGCGCGGCCGCGGAGCAGATGCGCCGCCTCGACGAGCTCGGCGTCCCCTGGGACGTGACCCCCGGCGTCCCGGCGTTCGCCGCCGCGGCCGCCGCGCTCGGCCAGGAACTGACCCTGCCCGGCGTGGCGCAGACCGTGATCCTCACCCGTCACGCCCGTCGCGCGACCCCCAAGCCGAAGGGCGAGGAGCTCGGGGCGCTGGCGGCGCACGGCGCGACGCTCGTGATCCACCTCGGCGCCCAGGCGATGGAGGAGCTCGCCGCGGAGCTGGCGCCCCACTACGGGCCGGACTGCCCGGTGGCCGTGGTGGCGTGGGCGAGCTGGCCTCAGGAGGTCGTCCTGCGCGGCACGCTCGTGACGATCGCCGGCGAGGTCGAGCGCTCCGGGGTGCGCCGCACCGCCGTCATCATCGTGGGCCCTGCGCTCGGCGAGCGGGGGTTCCGCGAGAGCCACCTCTACTCGGCCGGGCGCGAGCGACCGTGAGCGGCCCGGTGCTCATCCTCGGCGGCACCGCCGAGGCGCGCGAGCTCGCCGCCGCCCTCGACGCGGACGAGGTGCAAGTGGTGTCGTCGCTGGCCGGCCGCGTGAGTCGCCCGCGGCTGTCCGCGGGTGAGGTTCGCATCGGCGGCTTTGGCGGGCCCGAGGGGCTGGCGAGCTGGCTACGCGAGCGCGGTGCGAGCGCCGTGGTCGACGCCACCCATCCGTTCGCGGAGCGCATCTCGGCCTCCGCCGCGCGCGCCTGCCGCGCCGCCGGCGTGGAGCTGCTGCGCCTCGAGCGGCCCGGCTGGAGCGAGCGGCCGGGGGACCGCTGGCACTGGGTCGACGACCTCGACGGCGCCGCCGCCCTCCTCCCGAGCATCGGGCACCGCGTGCTGCTCACCACCGGGCGACAGGGACTCGGCGCGTTCGCGGGCATCGACTCCGCGTGGTTCCTGGTGCGCTGCGTGGACCCGCCCGACGCGCCGCTCCCGCCGCACAGCGAGGTGCTGCTCGACCGCGGGCCCTACGAGCTGTCAGGCGAGCTGAAGCTGATCGACCGCCACCGGATCGACGTCGTGGTCACCAAGGACAGCGGCGGGGCCCACACCAGCGCCAAGCTCGACGCGGCGCGCGAGCGGGGGCTGCCCGTGGTGGTGGTGCGGCGCCCGCGGCGCCCGGACGTCCCCACGGTCGCCACCGTGACGGACGCGCTCGCCTGGCTCGCGCGCGCCGCTCAGCCCGGGTAGCGGCGCGGCGTGTAGACACGCGGCGTCCCGCTGCCGTTCTTGACCACTCTGGTCGTCGATGACCCGACCAGGAGCAGCGTCCGCATGTCCACGGACTCGGCGTCAAGGCCCGCAAGCGTCGTGACGGCGATCGCCTCGTCGGCGCTCCCCACCGCGCGGGCCACGACGACCGGGGTTTCCGGCCTGCGATGGCGCAGCAGAACCTCCTGCGCGCGCTCGAGCTGCTCTCGCCGCGTGCGCGAGGCGGGGTTGTAGAGCGCCAGCGCGAGATCCGCGGAGGCGGCGGCATCCAGCCGGCGCTCGATCACCTCGCGCGGCTTGAGCTGGTCGGACAGCGAGATCACACAGAAGTCGTGCCCGAGCGGCGCGCCCACACGCGCCGCCGCGGCCTGCATCGCCGACAGCCCCGGCACGACCCTCACCTCGACACCGGCGCTGCCGTTGCTCGCCTCCTCGGCCGCCTCCAGCACAGCGGTCGCCATCGCGAAGATCCCTGGGTCGCCCGACGACACGACGGCCACCCGCCTGCCCGCCTCGGCGAGCTCGAGCGCCAGCCGCGCGCGCGCGTCCTCCACGCGGTTGTCGCTCGCGTGGCGGCGCTGCCCGGGCCGAGCCGGCACGCGCGCCAGATAGGTCCCGTAGCCGACCAGCTCATCGGCCTCCGCCAGCTCCGCGCGCGCCTCGGGCGTGAGCCACTCGGCCCCGCCCGGGCCCAGCCCGACCACGGACACGCGACCCTGCCCGTTCTCGCACCGGCGCGCCCCGGCTCCAGCCGTCGGCACGAGCACCAATGACATGTAGGGCACCTCGCCGTGGACGTCGCGCAGCGCGGCGACCCGCTCCTCAGGCGCGCTGGCGCGCTCTACGTAGACAGCGCGGTCGGCAACGCCCGCCGTCTCCGCCGCCTCGCGCACACCCTCGAAGGTCCGGCCCAGCTTCAGCACCACCGCGGCGTCCACGCCGCGCAGGCTTGTGGCGACCACGTCGGGCGGCAGCGTGCCGGGGAGCACGGTCAGCACGTCGTCGCGCTTGGCGAGTGGCGTCCCGGCGGCGGCTGCGGCGGCGGAGAAGGACGTGACACCGGGCACCACCTCGGTTTCGTAGCGATGCGCGAGCCGCTCGTGCAGGTACATGTACGAGCCGTAGAAGAAGGGGTCTCCCTCACACAGCACGGCGACGTCGCGCCCGGCGTCCAGATGCGCGGCCAGCTGCTCGGCGCCGGCGTCGTAGAAGTCGCACAGCGCGCGCTCGTACGCCTCGGGCGACTCAGTCTCCTCGGTGGTCATCGGGAAGGTCAGCGCCACCTCGATCTGCGCGTCGTGGAGGTAGGGAGCGGCGATCCGGCGCGAGACGCTCCTTCCGTGGCGCGCGGTCGGATACGCCACGACGGCGACCGCCTCGATCACCCGCCGCGCCTTGAGCGTCAGCAGCTCGGGATCTCCCGGACCGATGCCGACTCCGAACAACCGGCCGGGCGCGCCGCCCATCATTCCTCCCGCCGGGCGAGAGCGTTCACCGCCGCGGCGGCGATGGCGCTCCCGCCGCGACGGCCATGGACCACCAGGTACTCGAGCCCCGTCGAGTTGCCGGCCAGCTCTGCCTTCGACTCCTCCGCGCCGACGAACCCGACCGGCACGCCGATCACCGCTGCCGGCAGGTCAGCCCCGTCTTCGAGGCGCTCGAGCAGGCGAAAAAGCGCCGTGGGCGCGTTGCCGATCACGACCACCGCGCCGGCAAGCCGGTCGCCCCACCGGTCGAGCGCGGCCGCGCTGCGCGTAGTCCCGAGCTCGCGAGCGCGCGCCGGAACGTCCGGGTCGCCCAGCGTGCACACGACATCGTTGCCTGCCGGCAGGCGCGAGCGGGTAATCCCCGCGGCGACCATCTCCGTGTCGCACAGCACCGGCGCGCCCCGCTCGAGCGCCCCGCGCGCCGCCGCGCCAAAGCCCTCCGAAGCGGCCACGTCGTCGCGCAGGTCGACCATCCCGCAGGCGTGGATCATCCGGACCACAACCCGCTCCAGCACGGGATCCAGGCCGACCAGGTCCGCCTCCGCGCGAATCGTCGCGAACGAACGGCGGTAGATCTCAGCCCCGTCCTGGAGGTAGGCGATCACGGGGGCGGCTCCGACGACGCCAGCAAGGCCATTGCACCACCCACCGTCGGCGCGGTGCGTCGGGAGACGGCCTGTTGGATCGTGACGCCGCCTGCTTCTGCGAAGACGGCCGCGCCAACCTCGGCCGGCTCACCGCAGCGCCTCTCGCAGGCCGACCAGTGCTCAAGCGCAGCTTCCCCCTCGCGGACGACGGCGCGCCGGGCGGCAGCGGCACGTACGTCGAGTCGGGCCTTCTGGCACGCCCCGAGACCCGCACATGCCGACAGCCCTTCCCATCCCGACCGCGCTGACGTGATGAGTCCGAGCCCGTCAAGTGCCCCCAGCACACCACCAGCCCGCGATCGCTCCACGTCCAGGACGCTCAGCGTTCGCCCGGTCGACAGCCTGAGCTCCCCGCCATGCTCGCGCACCAGCACCGCCAGCCCCGCCAGCGCGGCAGGGTCGACCCGTCCGAGCGGCGGCAAACCCGTGACTGCTACGTGACCGTCCGTCTGAACCGTGGTTCCCGGCGCCAGCTCCCCGATTGGCGGCGAAGCGTCCCCCACGGAGATGCGACCGCCGAGACGCCGCACCACCTCGGCCGGCCCACCCACCAGGTCCCCGATCCGCAATGCCGTTACGCCCTGATCTGCCCGGACCGCCATGAACGTTTGCGCGGTCGACAGGGCCAGCCCTGCGGCCTCCCCCGGTGACGCCGCTAGGGTCGTGCGTTTGCCGGCGAGCCCCAACACGAACGCCACGTCAGGCCTCCCGTGCCGAGAGACGCGTTCGGCCGTGAGCCGCACGTCCACGCCCAGGCCGAGGGTCAGCCCCGCGCCGTCGTCGACGGCGAACAGGAGCCGCCCCGGCAGCCTTGCCAGGAGCACATCCGCGCAGAGCCCGCGGTCGATCTCGCTCACGATCGCGTCGGTCGCGGCTATCGAGCCCGGGTGCCGTCCCGCCATCGGGCTGGCCACCACGTTGCGCACGCGATCGTGCATCCGGGAAGGCAGCAGCCCGGCCTCGACCAGCAACTCCGCAACCCGCTCGCCCGCGCCCGCGGACAGCCCGCGTACCTGCAGATTCGCCCGGGAGGTCAGCTCGACGACCCCGTTTCCGAGTCGAGCCGCGGCGGCGACGGCCTCGAGCTGGCGCGAGGTTATCCGACCCCCCGGTAGCCGGATCCGGGCCAGCCAGCCGTCCTGAGCGGCGTGAAGGCGCACCACGCCCGGGCAGCGATCGCCACCCGGGGGCTCAACCGCGAGAGCGCGCGCCCCGGTCACTCTCCCCCCTGCACGGTGGCCCCCGACCTCGCCGCCCGACGCGACAGGATCGGCCGCCCCGTCATCACACGCTGGGCCGTGGCGGCAAACACAAGTCCGATGCTCGTCCACATGACGAGCTGAGTCCCGACAGACGCCTCGCGGAAACGCCAGAGCGTCGTCGCCGGAAAGGTGTCGGGTATCTCGTGGATCCCCGGCAGCGCGAGGCCCGCCACGACCACCACGAGCAGGTACGCGGCTGCCGCGAGCAGGGTGGCGACGTGCGCCGGCCGGCGCTCCGCAAGGCCCCTGCGCAGCCGCACAGCGGCCACCGCGGAAAGCACCGAGATCCACACCATCACCAGATAGAGGACGGTGCGTTCGCCGAGCGTGTCGGGGTCGCCGACCGCGGGCGGATTGGGCGGGTACTTGATGAACGGCACGAGATAGACGACAACGAACGCAGCCGCCGCGAGCCAGAGCGCGGTTCGGGCAGGGCTGGCGCGCCCCGCCCGGCCGTAGGCATACGCGAACACCAGGGCGAAGATCCCGCCGAGCGCGAGGCCGTAGACCGTCGAGGCGGTCAGCAGCCCGACACCCTTCTGGGTGTCGCGCGAAACGAGCTCTTCCTCCTCCACGCCCGGGGGCACCGGCGGGGCGTTCGCCTCCTCGTAGGCGATCGCCTGGTCGACCGCGGGCTCGCCCGCGACCGTCAGGAACCCGAAGGCCACAAGACCAGCGACGAAACCGGCCAAGAGGCCGCAGATCAGAAGCTTTCTCG
The DNA here is from genome assembly GCA_050693815.1 of Thermoleophilaceae bacterium. Lineage (GTDB taxonomy): Bacteria > Actinomycetota > Thermoleophilia > Solirubrobacterales > Thermoleophilaceae > JACVRW01. The sequence goes on from JBOGXS010000274.1 coordinate 5,933, forward strand.
TCATCGAACCGCCCCTAGTGGCAGGGAAAGCCGAGCAGGTGCCGGCCGTCGTGGACCCACTCGTGCAACGTGCTGCCGGGAACGACCGACGCAGCCCCCTCGTCGATGCCCACGAAGTAGATCAACAGCATGAGCGCCAGCCCGAACAAGGCCCACGGCCAGAGCTCAGACACGGAGATCGCGGGCGGATGCAGAACCTCGGGGCGACCCGCGGAGCCTGCGGCGACTTCGGACATCTCGAACCTCCTGGGGATTGCGCGTCCCCTTCAGCGGTTTGAGCGGCGGCCCGAGTGTCCTGGCTCCCGGATCTCCGCCGAACTCTCGCCTTCCCGCCCAACGACGGTGGCATCGTGAGAGACGACTCCCCGGTTACAGTGGCGCGACCGCCCCGGACTCACACCGGAGTTCCTCGCACCACCGCTCCTGTGGGCGGCGAGTCTACCCCCTGGCGGCCGACCAGGACTAGACCTGGACTAGACGCTATGGCCTGTGTGGGCCGTGGTTCTGTCTGAGGTCGGCCGGACCCTTTCGCTCATTCGGGGGTTTGTCTGGCCGGAGATGGGCTCCGGCTGACCCCAGGCGAAAGGGTCCGGCCATGCAGGAAACGATGACATGCGTGGGTCTCGACGTGCACGCTCGCTCGACCCAGGCGGCGGCAATCGATCTGATGAGCGGCGAGCTGCGCCGCGCCCGGTTTGGCGTGGGCAGCGAGGAGGTGGTGGGCTGGCTGGTGGAGCTACCAGGTCCGGTGCGCGTGGCCTATGAGGCGGGACCGACTGGGTTCGGCTTGGCGCGCGCCGCCGAGGCGGCCGGGGTCGACGTGATGGGCGTCGCGCCCAGCAAGACCCCGCGGGCGCGGGGCGATCGGGTCAAGAGCGACCGCAAGGATGCCGAGCTGCTCGCGCGGCTGCTGTTGGCGGGGCAGCTGCGGCCGGTGACGATCCCGCCGGACTGGCTTGAGTCGATCCGCCATCTCGCCCGCACGCGCGAGGGTGTGTCGCCGCGATCTCGCCCGCGCTCGCCACCGGGTCTCGAAGCTGCTGTTGCTCGAGGGGCGCGTCTATCCGGGCAAGACGACCTGGAACCGCGCCCATCACCGCTGGCTTTCGGGCCAGCAGTTCGCCTTTGAGCCGACCGAGCTTGCCTTCATCGACCAGCTGGCCGCGGTCGACGGGCTCAGCGCCCGCCGCCAGGCGCTCGATGAGCGACTCTCGCGACTGGCCATCGATGAGCGGCTGTGGCCCACCATCTCCCGGCTGCGCTGCTTTCGCGGCATCGACACGCTGAGCGCGCTGTGCTTGCACCTCGAGCCTCGGCGGCGACTGGCAGCGCTTTTCCTCGCCGCGCAAGCTCGGGTCCTGGCTGGGCCTGACGCCCTCGCTCGAGCAGTCCGGGGAAAGCCTCAGCCAGGGTTCGATCACCAAGAGCGGCTCGGGGATCGCGCGGCGGCTGCTCGTCGAGGCCGCCTGGCACTACGCGCGAGCGCCTCGCATCGGCGTCACGCTGCAAAACCGCCAGGCCGACCAGCCCGACCACATCCTCCAAATCGCCTGGCGGGCCCAGCACCGCCTTCACCGCGTCCATCGACGAATGCGCGAGCGCGGCAAGCAGCACAACGTCGCCACCGTCGCCGTCGCGCGCGAGCTCGCCGGCTTCCTCTGGGCCGCCGCGGTGGCGCCATGACTTGACCGCCCCCCGATAGCGGTCAACGCCCGGGCCCCGGCGCCGGGCCAAGGCCGCCGGCACGCGCGCCCCTACTACGAGCAGCCCTGACCGGCCACGCTCGCTCCTAGACAGCGCCCGCCGGCGACGAAGCCAGCGCACTGGGAAACCAACCCCCGCATCATCACCCAGCCCGCCTCAAACCTTGAGCAGGTACGGACGAAAGCTGAACCCTCGCTCCTCGAGCTGCACCTCCGTGCCGCCGGGCATGTCGTCCGCCGTCGTCTCGATCCGGTCGGGGGAGATGAGACGAGCGCGCATCGTTCGCAACGAGCTCTCGCCGTCCTCGAACTCCATCGTGTCGTGCACGATCCACTCCTCGTCGCTCACGAACTCGCACTCGCTTCGGAAGCGAAAGCGCCGCGACCGGCGGTTGGGCAGCAGCTTGGGGACGAACTCGCCTGCCCCCGACCAGGGGCGCGAGAAGAATCGCGCGGCCGCAGCGGACTCAGGACATGACCGGCACCGCCCGCCATCAAGCTCACCCTACTGCGCCTTATCCGGCGCGCGCCTCCGACACAGCCGGCTCACAATCACCACACGGTTCAGCCTCTTGGGCTATCAGGGTCCTGAACTTCTGACGCGGACCACTTAGCTCGATCCTCGCTGCCTGCGAGCGGCGACCGCGCCGAACCTAACCGATCCCCACGGCCGACAGGGTCCGGTCGGTGGGTGGCTTCAGGTGCCCTACTTCTTGGCGGGCTCGAAGTAGGGGTTGGTGCCGACGGCGTGGTCGGTGACGTCGACCACGCGGGCGATCTCGGGAACCGCCTCGGTGATCGCGACCTCGATCCCCTGGCCGAGGGTGACGGTGGCCATCCCGCAGCCCTGGCAGCCGCCGCCCAGGCGCAGGTAGGCGGTGTCCTCCTCGACGGCGACCAGCTCGGCGTGCCCGCCGTGCGTGGCGATGGCCGGGTTGACCTGCCGGTCGATCACCTGGATGACCCGCTGGGCGACGTCGCCGCTGAGGTCGGCGGGCGGAGGAGCGTCGATCGGCGGGCTCGCGGGTGGCGCCATCGGCGGGCTCATCATCGGCAGCTCCGCCGGAGCCGGCGGCTTGTTCGGGTTCACGAAGGCGAACCCGCTCTGCTCGAGGCGTTGCGACCAGTCGATCGTGGCGCCTCGCAGTTTCTCGCAGCTCGACGCCGGCACCACGATCGCCAGGTCGCCGTGGCGCTGCACCACGTCGCCCTGGCGCGCAGCGTCCAGCGCCTTCAGGGAGACGGTGTGGACGTACTCGCCGTCCGAGACGCCGCTCACCTCCACCCACAGCGCCTGGCTCTCGGGGTCCTCGGACTGCGCGCGGAACCCCCTGACC
>JBOGXS010000275.1:0-5618 GCA_050693815.1 Thermoleophilaceae bacterium
GTGTTCGAGCGCGACGGGATGCTCTACGCGGTCTCGTCCTTCGTCGACCGCCTTCCGGACGAGGAGTCGTTCACGGCGACCGTGCGGTATCGCACGGTCGGCGACATGACCTGCACCGGTGCGGTGGAGTCGAGCGCCGCGACGATGGCGGCGGTCGTGGCCGAAATCGCGGCCACGCGCGTGACCGAGCGGGGCCAGACACGCGCCGACGATCGAACCTCGGAGGCGGCGATGGAAGACCGCAAGCGGGAGGGCTACTTCTGATGCCCGGCGCGGCGACGAACGGCCACACGACGCGGACCCACGAGCCCGACCTGCTTCGCTTCGCCACCGCCGGCTCGGTCGACGACGGCAAGTCCACGCTGATCGGGCGGCTGCTCTACGAGAGCAAGCAGATCCTCGAGGACCAGTACGCCGCCGTCGAGCGCACGAGCGTCGAGCGGGGCGACGGCTACCTCAACCTGGCGCTGCTCACCGACGGCCTGCGCGCCGAGCGCGAGCAGGGCATCACGATCGACGTGGCCTACCGCTACTTCCAGACGCCCCGGCGCCGCTTCATCATCGCCGACACCCCCGGCCACGTGCAGTACACGCGCAACATGGTCACCGGCGCCTCCACCGCGTCCCTGGCCGTGGTGCTCGTGGACGCGCGCAAGGGCATCCTCGAGCAGACCAAGCGCCACGCCTTCATCTCGACGCTGCTGCGCGTGCCCCACCTGGTGGTGTGCGTCAACAAGATGGACCTCGTGGGTTGGGACGAAGCCGTGTTCGAGCACATCTGCGACGAGTTCGCCGCGTTCTCGGCGAAGCTCGAGATCCCGGACCTGACCTTCATCCCCATCTCGGCGCTGCACGGCGACAACGTGGTCGAGCACTCGGAGCACATGCCCTGGTATCAGGGGGTGCCGCTGCTCTACCACCTCGAGCACGTCCACGTGGCGTCGGACCGCAACCTGGTGGACTGCCGCTTCCCGGTGCAGTGGGTGATCCGGCCGAACTCGGACGAGCACCACGACTACCGCGGCTACGCCGGCCAGGTGGCCGGCGGCACCTTCAAGGCCGGCGACGAGGTGCTCGTGCTCCCCACCGGCAGGCAGACCCGGATCGCCTCGATCGAGACCCTCGACGGGCCCGTGGAGGAGGCGACGCCGCCGATGTCGGTGACGATGCGCCTGGAGGACGAGATCGACATCTCGCGCGGCGACCTGATCTGCCGCCCGCGCAACGCGCCCACCGCGGCACGAAACCTCGACGCGATGGTCTGCTGGCTGAACGAGGAGGCGCTCCAGCCCGGGCGCCGCTATGCCGTCAAGCACACCACGCGAAGCGCCCGCGCGGTGGTCGACGAGGTCCAGTACCGCGTCGACGTCGACACGCTCCACCGCGACGAGGCGCCGGAGCAGCTCGGCCTCAACGAGATCGGGCGCATCCGGATGCGCTCGAGCGTGCCGCTGCTCGTGGACGAGTACCGCCGCAACCGGGCGACCGGGAGCTTCATCCTGATCGACGAGTCGAGCAACGAGACCGTCGCGGGCGGCATGGTGCTCGAGGCGACCGCGTGATGCTGTCGCCCAACGTCGTCTGGCAGCCGACCGAAGTCGATCGCACCGGCCGCGGCCTGCGGGGCGCGACGGTCTGGTTCACCGGTCTGCCGAGCTCGGGGAAGTCGACGCTGGCGGCGGCGGTCGAGGAGCGGCTGATCGGAGCAGGGGTGCCGGCCTACGTGCTCGACGGCGACAACCTGCGCCACGGCCTGAACGGCGACCTGGGCTTCGACGGCGAGGCGAGAGCCGAGAACGTGCGGCGCACTGCGCACGTGGCCAGGCTCTTCGCGGACGCCGGCATGGTGGCGCTCGTGAGCCTCGTCAGCCCGTACGCCGCCGATCGCGAGCTCGCCCGCCGGCTGCACGAGGAGGACGAGTTGCCCTTCGTGGAGGTGTTCCTGAACGCTCCGCTGGCAGCGTGCGAGCAGCGCGACCCGAAGGGGCTCTACGCGCGCGCGAGGCGCGGCGAGATCTCGAGCTTCACAGGGGTCGACGATCCGTACGAGCCGCCGCTCCATCCCGAGGTGGAGATCCTGCCGGCACCCCTCGAGGCGAGCGTGGACGCCGTGATCGCCGCCCTGGCCGAGCGAGGCCTTCAGATCGGGTGAGCACCGCGGTGCTCGAGCGGCCGGACGCGGCCGCCCCCCGGGGCCAGGGGGAGCGGACGAGGTCTTCCGGCTGGCGGCGGTTCGTCGTTCCAGGCGTCCATCTCGCGGTCCTTTCGTCGTTCGGGATCGCCCAGCCGCTCTTGACCGAGGTCGACGACGGAACGCTGCTCGTGGCGCTCGACCACGGCCGCTGGGACATCGTGGTGTTCGCGCTGCTGGTCGTGCTGGGACCGCCGGCCCTCCTGCTGCTGGCCGAGTTGCTGGTCGCGCTCGTCAGGCCGCGGGCGAGGAGGACGCTCCACCTCGTCTTCGTCGCAGGCCTGGCGGGCATCTTCGCCTCCCAGCTGCTGGTCGAGTGGACCGCGCCCTCCGGCGAGGTGCAGGCGCTGATCGCGCTCGCGGCGGCCGTCGCGTTCGCGGCGACCTACGCCCGCTTCGCGCCGATCCGCTCGGTCCTCACCGTCCTGGCGCCCGCGCCGCTGCTGTTCCTCGTGCTGTTGCTGTTCTTCTCGCCGGTCAGCCAACTCACGCTCGGCGCCCAGGGGGAGTCCCGAGCGGGGCCCCTGACCGGTCGCCCGCCCGTCGTGATGATCGTCTTCGACGAGCTGCCCGGGACCGCCCTGGTCGATGCCCGCGGACGGATCGACGGGGAGCGCTTCCCCGGCTTCGCGACCCTGGGCCGAGACGCCACCTGGTTCCGGAACGCCACCTCGCCGCACGGCTTCACCAAGCACGCGGTACCGGCGATCGTGTCGGGGACGCGCACCGAGGTCGAGAGCCTGCCTAGCGCGCTGGACCATCCCGACAGCGTGTTCACGCTGTTCGCGCGCGGTCGCGTCAACGCCGTGGAGCCCACCACCGACCTGTGTCCGTCCGGGGTCTGTCCCGACGAGCGCTCGTTCCCTGACCGGATGCGCGCCCTAGTCCGTCGGATGGGCCTGATCTCGATGGGGCAGTGGCTTCCCGATTTCGCAAGGCGCCGGTTGCCGGCCAGCCCGGAGATCACACCGTCGCCGCCACGACAGGTGTCGGACTTCATGGAGGCGGTGCGCCGTCATCCCGACCGCGACCTCCACTACCTCCACGTGATGCTGCCCCACGTTCCCTGGGTCTACCTCCCGTCGGGTCGGCGCCACGCCAGCGCGTCCGAGCCGCTGCTCGGCCTTCAGGGGCCGGAGGCCTGGATGGAGGACGCTTGGGTGGTCGCTCAGGGCCAGCAGCGCCACATGCTTCAGCTTGCGTACACCGACCGGGTGCTGGCAGCGCTGCTCGACCAGCTCCGGCAGGTCGGGCTGTACGACGAGGCGCTCGTGGTGGTGGTGGCCGACCACGGGATCAGCTTCCGCCCCGGCGGTCCGATCCGTGAAGGGACACCGGCGAACCTCGAGCAGGTGATGTCGGTGCCCCTCTTCGTCAAGACGCCGGGCCAGCGTCGCGGCCGCATCAGCGGCGAGCACGTCCGCACCACCGACGTCGTTCCCACTATCGCCGACGTGCTCGACGTCCGGCTGCCCTGGCGAACGGACGGCAGCTCGGTCTTGGGATCGGATCGACGTGAGCCCGACGCGCTCGACTTCTACACGCGCGCCGGCAGCAGGCTGAGCCTCGAGCCCGATGAGTTCGACCGCCGCCGTGACGCCGCGGTGCGGCGCCAGATCAAGGTCTTCGGGAGCGGGATCGACGACCTCTTCCAGATCGGACCCCACCGCGAGCTCGTCGGCCGTCGCGTCGATGCGGATGCGGGACGGGCCGGAGCCCAGGTCGAGCTGGTGGGCGGCTCGACGCGCCTCGCCGACCTCGACGCGGCCGCGCTGCCCGTCCAGGTGGCCGGGAACATCGCCGGGCCGGCCGCGAGGAAGGTCCGGGCGCTCGCCATCGCCGTGAACGGACGCGTGGCAACCACAACGCGGACCTTCCGGCAGGGCGAGTCCGTGGCGTTCAACTCGCTGCTTCCGGAGTCGGCCCTGCGGGAGGGTACGAACCGGCTGCGGGTGTATTCAATCGTCCCGGCCGGCGGCCGACCGCGCCTCGCGTTGCTGACGGACTAGTCGAAGGAGGCGAGCCTCAGCGTCGTCTGGTGCTCGGGGGAGGACTCGCCCGTGGGCGCCCTGCCCTTGAAGTAGTCCTCCAGCCAGAATCGGCGCCACTTCCGGTTGCCGGCAGCACGGGTAGCCTGCTTGCCCATGTCCACCATGATCCGGCAGGCGCTCCAGGCCGAGATCCGCCTGGCCAGCGCGGGCTCGTCCTTCAGGCTGCGGAACTCTGGCCGGAAGCGCTCGAGCTCGCCGCGGCGCTGGGGAGCGATCTGACAGAAGGCCTCGTCCTGCGCGAAGGCGACGGTCCCCGGCCGCGTGAGCTTCCAGTTCATCGTAAAGGGAGTGGCCGACCAGTCCGTCTCGATCAGGCCGTCGAGCGCGCAGACGCCGTCCTTGGGGCTGTTGGTCGGGCCGCGCGCGAAGAGGTTGTATCCGGGCGGTGTGCAGAGCACGTCGTGAAACCCGAAGGTGATGATCCCGAAGCCGAAGTGGCTCACGGCTATCCGGCGCTCCTCCGGGGTGTCGGGCGGGTAGCCGATGGTCAGCGCGGAGGCTGCGTCGCCGCCGTCCCAGGTCGCCTCGAACGGTGCGGGGTTGAGCAGAACCCAGCCCGCCTGGTTGGCCATCAGGAGCGGCAGGCATCGGTTGGCGAAGCGCTCGCTGGTTGCGTTCATCCAGTCGCGCCAGCGGCTGGCGGGCACGATCTTCACCGTCGGCTCGCCGCCGCGGTGGAAGGAGACCAGCTGGAGGGCGTCCGCTGCCTCACCGGTCCCGGTCACGGGGCAGACGGACCTTTCCGCCGCCGAGCCGTTGAGTGTCGGGTCCACGTTGGATGAACGGCCTCGGTCGCCCCGGCCTTCCAGTCCGATTTTCGTAGGAACAGGGGACGAATTGGTCCGAAACGGGCGTTGAATGGGTGCATGCCCTGCCCGCACGACGGCTTCCACGCGATCCGAACCGCCTACGACCGGCGCAGCGGCGTGCTGGTCTACTTCTGGACCTGCGAGCGCTGCGGGGAGCGTCTGAGCGAGGCGCGGCGCGAGGACTACCGTCCGGCCTACGATCCGCACGGAAACGACCGCTTCAGGGCGCTGCCCGCCTCCTGACCGTGCCCCACTGGACCTGCGATCAATGCGGCACTCGGCTCTACAGCGCCGCTGAGAGCCTGAAGTGGCAGGACTGCCCGGTCTGCGCGGGCAGGCTCGCGCCGGAGGGCGAGGACCCGTCTCGCTTGGGGCGGGAGCGCGACGAGGAGCATCGCGTGCCTGAGCGCCCCGAGGCGCGCTGACGGCCCCGCTCGCCTAGACGGACGTCCAATCGGACGAGCGTCGATTCGAGCGGATCCTCGAGCCGAGCGATAGGGGTCTTGTGGACCCACGGTCGGACGCTGCCGCACGCCGGCGCAGGCGCCGCAGGCGCAAGTCCAAGCC